>JBFIYM010000013.1:0-41942 GCA_041605395.1 Myxococcota bacterium
CGCGCGAGGGTCCTGGGCGGGACCGAGCCGATGAACGACGCGCCTCCGGTCACCGCCGGGTAGCCGGCTCGCGCCGAAGAGCAGCACGATGATGCCTGCGATGATGAGGAGTTCTACGGCGCCGAGTCCGAACATCGTTCTGCGAGCGTGGCAGGCGGTCCCGGCCCAGTCAAGCTGCCGCATTCCGCCCGGGAGCCCGGCGCCGTGGACGGCGACCTCTGCTCGCAAGCATGCGAAGCCGCTGCGCTTTTCACTCGGGCGCGCCCGCCCTCGGCCCGTGGGAGTATCGTGGCGTTCCCGATGACCTGACGCTGGATCCATGGCACGGCGGGGCCCGCGACGGGCGTCGCGAGAGAGTCCGTCGATGAAGGTTCACTTCCCCGGCCTGAACGCCCTGCGCTTCTTCGCGGCGCTCACGGTCGTGGTCTGTCACGTGTCTCCCGTGACCGTGGAGTTCGGCTACCCCACGCCGTTGCCGCCCGTCCATCCCGACAGCGGGAGGCTCGCCGTGATGTTCTTCTTCGTGCTGAGCGGCTACCTGATCACGTACCTGCTGCTGGCCGAGCGGCGCGAGAGTGGCGGCATCCGCGTTCGCGACTTCTACGTACGTCGGACGCTTCGCATCTGGCCGCTCTACTACGGGGTGGTGCTGGTCGCCTGCTTCGTCTTCCCCCACGTCCCTGGCCTGTACAACGAGACCTGGCGCGCCACGACGCAGCAGGGCTTCGACCAGAAGGTCCTCCTCTACCTGGTCATGCTTCCCAACTTCGCGGGCCCCATTGCCTACATCGACCACCTGTGGTCGATCGGCGTCGAGGAGCAGTTCTATCTGACCTGGCCGGTGCTGAACAAGCTCGTGCGGCGGACCATCCCACTCTGCGTCGGTGTGATCGCGCTCTACCTCCTGGTCTGGATCGCGCTCGACCAGGCCGGCTCACGCTGGCGTGGGGTCTGGAACCTGCTGCGAATCGACTGCATGGCGATCGGTGGCATCTACGCGGCCGTCCTGTTCCATCGCCGGGAGCGGATCCTGGCCTTCCTGTACGCCCGGGCCACGCAGGTCGGCGGCGCACTCGCCCTCGTGGCGATCTATTGGGCCCAGCTCGAGCTGCCGCCCATCACCTACGACCTCTACGCGATCCTGTTCGGGCTCCTGATCGTCAACGTCTCGAGCAACCAGCGGTCGCTCCTGAAGCTCGAGGGACGTGTCGTGGACTATCTCGGACGCATCTCCTACGGCGTCTACGTCTACCACCCGCTGGCGATCGTGGGCGCCCTCTACGGGACGGGCGCGCTGGTCGGAGGGCTCGTGTCCGACAACGCCTTCCTGGTCCTGCTCTACCTGCTGAGCCTGGCGCTGACGATCGGGCTCGCCTCGCTGTCGTACGCGCTCTACGAGTCGCCGTTCCTGCGTCTCAAGAAGCGCTTCTCCCGGATCGTGAGCGGCGACCAGGCCCGACCGTAGGCGGCTCCCCGCCGGGAGCCGGAGGATCGGATCGCTCCGCCCGGCCCCGCGTCGCCAGGAGCACGGCGGTTCCGAGTGCCGCGAAGAGGGCGCAGGTTCCCAGCACGAGACGCAGCGCGTCGCCGGACATGCGGTTCGTGTCGCCGAGGAGCAGGCCGAGCCCGAGCAAGACCGCGCCATAGCCCGTGCGGCCCGCCAGGCTGTGGAGCGACAGGTAGGTCGCGCGCTCGCTCCGGGCGACGCGCGGTGCCACGACCGCGTCGACGACGATGTGGCCGATGGCGGGGTGGACGCTCCGGAGCAGCAGCAACACCGCCAGCACCGGGTGCACCGCGAGCGAGAGGGCCGCGATGACGCCGGTCTGGAGCGCGGAGACGCCGACGAGGGTCGGAAGCGCACCGAAGCGCGCCATCACCGCCGGCGCGAGCCGGGCGGCCGCTCCTCCGACCACGGCCACGCCGGCGACGACGAGGCCCGTCGCGAGCGGCGTGCCGGCGACGTTCCACCCGAGCCCCTCGAAGACCGCCGCGAGGTAGGGCTGCATGAACTCGTAGGGGACGTGCTCGAGCGTCGTCTGGAGGACCACGTAGGCGAACACCCACCCGAGGAAGGGCCGGCCCAGATAGCCGAGGGCGAGACGAAGATCGCCGCCGCTTCGCACACCGATGTTCGCGGAAGCCGTCGCGGACGGCAGCTCCGGCGACGCGAGCATCGCGACGAGGACGATCCCGGCGGCGACCAGCGACAGCGCGTAGGGCGCGCCGAGGTCGAGGGTCCCGACCCCACCGCCGACGAGAGCACAGCCCGCGCGCACCCAGAACGCGTTGGATCGGAGCCGCGCCTCGCGCGCCGCGAACTCGTGCGCGAGGCCTTCGTGCTCGAGTAGGTCGTAGTGCCACGCGGCATCGGTGCCGGACCGGAACGAGAAGTGCACTGCAAGCGCGACCTGGGCCGCCGCGAACCCCAGGAACGATCCCTCCGCGACGACGAACAGTGCGTAGGCGATCACGCCCGCCGCGGCGGAGAGGCGGAGCGTCAAGGCGCGCCCGACCCGGTCGCTGAGGACGCCGGAGGGCACCTCGAGCACCACGACGGCGAAGTAGTAGACCGCCTCGAGCTGAAGCACGCGCTCGACCGGAAGCGACTCGTTCCAGTACAGGAAGAAGACCGGCGCATAGAAGAACGCCTCGCCGAGCGGTCGGGCCCAGCGCCAGATCGTGAGGCTCCGCTGTGCGGCGCTCACCGGTGCTGTCTGCTGCCTCGGCGATCGCGGTGCGTCACAGCCCCGCCAGCGCGAGGCTCATCGCCACGGCCGGGACGAAGGAGGTGTCGCTGTACGGCCCGGGCTCGTTCTGCGAGAACACGACGCCCACGAGATCCGCCTCCGGCGAGACCGACCAGTAGGTCCCGAAGTAGCCCGCCCACCAGTAGTCGCCGTCGTGGTCGATCGTGAGGCTCTTCTCCGAGTCCACCACCACCGACAGGCCGAGGCCCCAGCCCAGGCCTTCGAGGCCCTGGTCGACCAGGACGCCGCTCTCGACGTGGGGGCGGGTCATCTCCAGGACGGTCTCCGGTGCGAGGACCTGCACCCCGTCGAGCGTGCCCCGGTTCCGCATCATCAAGCCGAAGCGCATGATGTCTCCGACGGTCGAGACCAGGCCGCCGCCGCCGGGGGTCCAGTCGCGCTCCTCCGCGATCCGCTTCTGCATCAGCACGAGGTCGCCGTTCTCGTCCTGCGTGTAGACCCGCGCCAGGTCTCCCTGTCGCTCCGGAGGCGGCAGGTGCTCGGTGTGCACCATGCCGAGCGGCTCGAAGATGCGTTCGCGCAGGATCTCCGGGAACGGCTGCCCCGCCGCGACCTCCATCACCCGCGCCAGCACGTCCGCCGACCCGCCGTAGCGCCATCGGGTGCCGGGCGCTTCGAAGAGCGGCAGGGTCAAAGCGCGCTCGACGCGCTCCTGCAGGCTGCCGCTCCCGCCGTTGACCCCCTGCTCCTGCCAGAGCGCCTCGAGGTCGCTGTCGTCCCCGATCGAGCTGTTCCCACCGATCCCCGACGAGAACATCAGCAGGTGACGCACGAGCAGCGGGCTCGCCAGGGGCACGGTGTCGAACCCGCCGTCTGCGTTGCGGTCATGGGTCGTGGCGACGCGCAGGTCCCCCGCGACGGGGATGTACTTCGCGACCGGGTCGTCGAGATCCAGCAGGCCGTCTTGCACCAGGGTCATTGCGGCCGCGGCTGTGATCGGCTTCGTGAGCGACGCGATGCGCAGCCGGGTGTCGAGGGTCATCGGGATCCGCTGCTCGACGTCCGCCCAGCCCGCGGTCGTCGCATACACGATCTCGCCATCGCGGGCGAAGAGGGCGATGTAGCCCGAGCGCGCGCCCGACCCCACCCGGTAGTCGAACATCGCCTGGATCGCCTTCTGCGACCACCAGGCCAGCGGCTTCGCGTCCCCTTCGCTCCCATCGATCTCGGGCGCGCGCTGCATGCCGACGACGGCCGCGACGCCGAGCAGGGCCAGGATCGGGACGAGTGCAAGAACCGCCAGCGTCTTGCGTAGCATGCTCCTCCTCGGTTCTCCGCGTCAGGCGGGCCGTGCCACCACGTGCAGCCGCTCGTGGCGGTGTACCAGCAGGCTCTCCGCGAGCACGGGCGGTTCATCCGCGGAGAGCGACAGGTCCCGGGTGCCCGCGAGCAGCTCCTCGCAGACGACCCGCGCCTCGAGTCGCGCGAGCGGCCCCCCGATGCAGAAGTGCGCGCCGCGCCCGAAGCTCAGGTGATCGTTCGGATGCTTGCGGTCGAGGCGCAGCTCGTCGGGATCGTCGAAGTAGGCGGCGTCGCGGTTCGCAGAGGACCAGAGCAGCATCAGACGATCGCCCGGGACGAGGTCGGCCCCGCCGAGCTGGCACGCGTTCCGGACGGCGCGATAGTGGAAGTTGAAGGGCGCGTCGAGACGGGCCACCTCCTCGACGAAGCGCGGGATCCGAGCCGGGTCATCGCGCAGCAACGCGGCGACGCCCGGGGCCTCCGCGAGGCGGCGCATGACGTTTCCGATCAGCGCCGCGGTGGACTCGCCGCCGGCGCCGAACATCACCATGGCGATTCCGACCGCTTGCTCGGTGCTGATGGCGCCCTCGTCGACACCCCGGGCCAGCGCGTGAAGCAGGGGGGCGGCCGGGTCGGTGCGGAGGTTGCACCGGGCGGCTTCGAGATGCGCGATCAGGTACTGCGTCATCTGCGTCGTCTCGGTGGCGAGGGCGGCCATGGTGGCGTGGGTGACGCGCCCGGCGAGCATGTCGCCGCCCATCATCGCCCACTGGCGATGGCGGCTGACGTCTCCGTCCGGGAGCCCGAGGAGCGCAGCGACCACCCGGGCCGGGATGACCTCGGAGATGGGGACGAAGTCGCCGCCCCCGGCGCGGATCCAGGGCTCGAGCGCCTCCTTCGTCCACGCACGGATCGGCTTCTCCATGGCCGCGACTTGCCGGGCCGCCAGGCGCGGCTGCGCCAGCGCCCGGTGCACCGTGTGCTCGGGCTCGTCGGCGGTGGCGATCACCTGCGCCGCATCCGTCACCGGCAGCGGAAAGACCGTGGGAAGACCGTCGGGGCCCTGCATCAGCACGCCGGTCAGGTTCGCCGAGAAGTCGCTCTCCCGGGCCAGCGCCTCCTCGATCAGGCCCCAGGTCGCGACCAGGTGGACGCCTGTCTCGCCCACGCGCGAGATCGGGGCCTCCTTGCGAAGCCGCGCGAAGACGGGGTGGGGGTTCTCGATGAACTCGCGGGTGAGGATCTCATCCACTCGTTGCGAGTACGGGGGCGCACGCATGGGGTCTATTCCCGAATCGTCCCGGTCTCGTAGGACGAGAGATCGTCCTTCGAGACCCGCTCCTCGTAGACGGCGAAGCCGTGGGGCCATTGTGTCACGATCCTGCCGGAGGGCGCCCGGTAGTAGTCGTTGGCCCCGGTCTTCCAGACCGTGACGCGGTCGAGCTCCTCCTGGAGAATCGCGTTGTACTCGTCCATGACCTCGCGACGCACGTCGATCCAGTCGGCGCCGGCCCGCTCGGCCTCGTCGATCAGCCGCAGCACGTAGTCGACCTGGAACTCGAGCATCAGGATCAGCGAGTTCCCGCCGTTGGTGTTGGGCCCGTAGAGCATGAAGAGGTTCGGGAAGCCGCTCGTCGCGACCCCGAAATAGGCCTCGGGGCCCTGCGCCCAGGCGTCGTCGATTCGGATTCCATCGCGCCCCACGACGTCGATCACGCTGACGTACTTCTGGGTCTCGTAGCCGGTGGCCAGGAGGATCGTGTCGACCGGTCGCTCCCGGCCGTCGGCCGTCACGACCGCGCTCGGTGTCACCTTCTCGATCGGATCGACGACGAGCTCGACGTTGGAGCGGTTGAAGATCGGGTAGTACTGGTTCGAGGCCAGGGGCCGCTTGGCGCCGAAGGGGTGGTCGGGCGTGAGCTTCTTGCGGAGGACGGGATCCTCGACGACCTCGAGCGCCTGGCGCGCAGCGACTTCGGCCAGCTGCAAACGCTCGGGTTGGAGATAGTTGAGCACCGTCTCGATCAGGTGGAAGAGCTGATCCCGGCTCTCGGCCAGGCGCTCGGGGTGGCGGTGGAAGCTCTCTTTCTGCTCCTCGGTGTAGGGGGCGTTCTCCTTCGGCGCGACCCAGTTGGGGGTCCGCTGGAACAGGTAGAGCTGCTCGACGTCGGGCGCGATCTCCGGGACGAACTGCACCGCGCTCGCGGCGCTGCCGATCACTGCGACGCGCTCGCCGCGCAGGTCGTGCTCGTGGTCCCAGGTTGCCGAGTGGAACATCGTCCCTGGAACTCGTCGAGGCCCGGGATGTCCGGCACGACCGGCGCTCCGAACATGCCGACGGCGCTGATGACGAACTGGCTCTCGACCGCTCCGCCGTCCTCGAGCACGAGCCGCCAGCGAGCGCGTTCTTCCTGCCAGCGGGCCGAGACGACGCCGGTTCCGAGTCGTAGGTGCGGCTCGAGGCCGCGATCGAGCGCGACCCGCTCGAGGTATTCGCGGATCTCCGAGTGCGGGGGGTAGGGCGCCGACCAGTCCGGATTCGGTGCGAAGGAGTAGCAATAGAGCGGCGAGGCGATGTCGCATTCGAGGCCGGGATAGGTGGTGCGCTGCCAGGTTCCCCCCACGCGCGGCTCCCGGTCGAAGATCAGGAAGTCGTCCCTCCCTCGCTCGCGCAGCTTGATCCCGGCGCACAGGCCGCCGGCTCCGGCACCGATGATCGCGAACGTCGTGTGGATGAGCTGAGGCAACGTTTCCTCCGGAGTTGCTTGCGCGCGCGGCCCACCCTGGCCGGCTGAGGGACTCAGGTGCGTTCGATCCGTTCGAGCTCGATCGGGAGCCCGTCTACCGGCTTCGAGATCGGGGCCTGTTGCACGGGCATCTGATAGCCCGCGGGCACGCGCCAGCGGTAGCGGCGCACCAGTTGGTGCACGACGAGCCGCACCTGCGCCTCCGCGAAGCGACGACCGATGCACATGTGGGTGCCGCCGCCGAACGGAATCCAGGAGTGGGTGTGGCGCGCGTGCTCGGCGCGGCTCGGGGCGAAGCGCTCGGGATCGAAGCGCTCCGGCGCCTCCCACCACTCGGGCATGTAGTGGGTGTGGATCGGTGACACCACGACCATCGTGCCGGCCGGGATCCGATAGCCCTCCCACTCGAAGTCGCCGAGTGTGGTGCGCGGGATCACCGGGAGCGGCGGGTAGCGCCGCAGCGTCTCCTTCATGGCGAGCGTCAGGCTCTCGAGGCGGTCGAGCGCGTCGAAGTCGGGGTGGGGATCGCCGAGCGCAAGGCTCTCCTCGCGGATCCGCTCCTGCCACTCGGGATGCGCCGCCAGCTCGTACGCGAGCGAGGTGAGCGTGCTGGTGGTGGTGTCGTGCGCCGCCATCATCAGGAACACCATGTGGTCCAGCACCTCGGCGTCCGTGAAGAACTCGCCGGTCTCGGAGCGGGCGCGACACAGGCGGCTGAACAGGTCGGCGCCGGCGTCGCCCCGTTTCTTCTCGAGCATGCCGCGCAGCAGGTCCAGCAGGTAGCGGCGCCCGACCACGCCGCGGTGGTGGCGGCCGACGAACGGAATCTTGGGTCCGGGCATGGCGGCCGCCACCATGGCTTCGAACGCCTCGGTCATGCGGCGCGACTCACGTCCCAGGTCCACGCCGACGAAGATCGAGGCCGCGATGTCGAGCGTGAGCGCCTTGAACGCGTCGAAGGCGCGAAGGCGGGCGTCTCCGCTCGGAGCGAACGCGGAGAGGCCCCGTTCGATTGCCGGGTTCATGCGCAGGGCATACTCGCGCAGCACCGGCCGCTTGAACGCCTCGTGCATGATCCGGCGGTGGTGGCGGTGCTCGGCGCCGTCGCGTAGCAGCAGGCCGTTCGGGAAGATCGTGCCCATGATCTGCATCCACGGCTTGCGCGAAGAGAGCAGGTCGGCGCGCTCGAGGAGCACGGCGCGGTTCGCGTCGGGCCCGAACAGGAAGACGTTGGTGAAGCGCCCGCGCCCCATGGCGACCACCGGCCCGAACTCACGGTGGACCTTCGCCTGCATCTCGCGCATCTCGTAGCGCTGCGCGCCGCGGGCGAAGACCTGGCCCAGCAGCCGGGTCATCGGGACGCGCGGGATCTCCTGGAAGGGCCTCATCGCGGCGGAAGGTGTAGCCGCCGGAAGCCGCGCCGGCCGCCCCTTCACGCGGTCAGCCGGCCGACCGCTTCAGGAACCGCGCCACGTGGCTCCGCAGGTCGTCGGTGTCGAACGACTCGCTCTCGGCCGTCATCGCGAAGTCGATGGTGGCGAGGACGGAGCGCTCGACGTGCAGGTTCAGCACCCGCTTGGTCGCCTCGACGGCCTGCTGGGGGAGGCTGGCGATCCTGCGGGCGGCCGCGAGCGCGGCGTCGAGCACCTCGTCGTCCGGGACGACGTGGTTCGCGAGGCCGATCTCGCGGGCGCGCGGGGCGCCGATCTTGTCGCCCGTGAAGGCGAACTCCTTCGCGAGCAGCAGGCTCGTGTGGAGCGGCCAGGTGAGCGGGCCGCCGTCGGCCGCGACGAGGCCCACGGCGACGTGCGGGTCCGAGAGGTACGCGGACTCCGCCATGTAGACGACGTCCGAGAGCGCGACGACGCTGCAGCCGAGGCCCACGGCCGGGCCGTTCACCGCGGCCACCACCGGCACCCGGCAGCGGATCATGTTGAGCACGAGCTCGCGGCCCTCGGCGATCACGTTGCGCCGGAGCCGCTTGTCCTCGGCCATGCGCGAGAGGAGGTCCATGTCGCCGCCGGCCGAGAAGGCGCGCCCTTCGCCGGTGATGACGGCCACCCGCGCGTCGGGGTCGGCCGTGAGCTGCGGGAAGACCCGGGTGAGGCCCAGGTGCAGGTCCTCGTTCACCGCATTCAGCTGCTCCGGGCGGGCGAGCGTCACGATGCGCAGCGGGCCGTCTTTCTCGACGCGCACCGCGTCGGGGAGGGCGTAGTCCATGGGGCTCCTCTCGGGTTGCGCGTCGGGCTCAGGCCGTCGGAAGGCCCAGGATGCGCGTGGCGATGATGTTCTTCTGGATCTGCGAGGTGCCGCCCATCACGCTCTGGGCGCGGCTGTAGAGATAGATCTTGAGTGCCGTGTCCTCGCCGTCGACGACCGCCTGCGGCCCCGCCACGGACAGGGCCGCGTCTCCGACGGCCTGCTCGACCCAGGTCATGAGCAGCTTGTCGATGGAGCCGCCGGGGCCGTGGTCCACCCCGTCGAGGCGCTCGGAGAGTCGGCGGCAAACGTGGAGCCGCAGCATCTCCGCCTGGACGAAGGCCCAGGCCACGGCCTCGCGCTGGTCGCCCCGGAAGGCGTCCGGGTTCGCCCGCACGGTCTTCTCGAGGTCCTTGACCGTCTTCGTGTAGCGCGCCACGTAGCCGATCTCGCCGGGCTCGCGCTCGTGGCTCACGATCGTCATCGCGATGCGCCAGCCCTCGCCGGGCATGCCGATCATGTTCTCGGCGGGCACGCGTGCGCCGTCGAAGGTCACCTGGCCGAACTCCTTGGTGACGCCGTTGATCATGCGGAGCGGGTGCTGCTCGACCCCGGGCTGCCGCATCGGGACGGCGAACGCCGAGATCCCCTTGTGCTTCGGCACGCCCGGGTCGGTGCGTGCGAGCAGGAAGCACCAATCCGCGACGTCCGAGTAGCTGGTCCAGATCTTGTGGCCGTGCAGCACGTAGTCGTCGCCGTCGCGCACGGCGCTGGTGCGGAGCGCCGCCAGGTCGGAGCCGGCGTCGGGCTCGCTGAAGCCCTGGCACCAACGCTCGCGTCCGCTGATCAGGCCGGGCAGGAAGCGCTCCTGGATCGCCTCGCTCCCGTGGGTGGTGATGCCCTGCACCAGGTAGCCCAGGCTCGGGCGCGGTGGCGCGCCGGCGGCGGCGAGCTCGTCGTCGAGGATCACGTCGAAGACCGGGGGCAGGTCGTGGCCGCCGAAGCGCGCGGGCCAGGAGAGCCCGAAGAAGCCGGCGTCGTAGAGGGCCGTGTGCCACTCCGCCTGGCGCGCCCAGTACTCGTCGTCGGTCGACGAGACCGGGAGGCCCGGGTCGTGCTCGGCGATCCAGGCGCGGAGGCGCGCGCGGAACTCCGCCTCCGCCGGCGAGTCACGGAAGTCCATGGGTCACTCCGAGGCGCGTCCGCTCGAGCGCGCGCAGCTGCTCGCCGTCGTCGCCGAACCAGCGCGAAGAGAGCAGGGCGCGCCGCAGGTAGACGTGGACGAGGCAGTCCCACGTGTTGCCCATCCCGCCGTGGACCTGGATGGCGGTCTCGCAGACGCTGCGCGCCGCGCGCGCGGCGTAGGCCTTGGCCACGCGTCCGGCGCCGCGGGCCTCTTGCGGCGCGAGCTCGTCCGCGGCCCAGGCGGGGTAGAGGGCCGCGCTCGCCGCGCCCTCCAGCAGGCAGCGCGCTTCGGCGAGGAGGTGCTGCACGGCCTGGAACGAGCCGATGGCGACGCCGTACTGCTTTCGCTGCTGGGCGTACGCGACCGACACGTCGAGCACGCCTCGCATGAGCCCGACCAGATCCGCGCTCGTGAGCGCGAGGCCGAGTGTCGCCCACGCGTCGCGGTCGTCACGCGTGATGCGCCGGGTCGCGCCCGGCGCCGGGCGAAGCGCGGCACCCGCCGGAACCCGCCCGACGGTGCGCGTGAGGTCCGCGCCGTCGCTGGCAGCCTCGGCCTCCAGCAGGGCGAGGCGGTAGCCGTCGCCGTCGGGCGTGAGGACGTACGCCCTGACGCGACCCGTTGGCGCCGCGTCGACCGCGACGACCTCCGTGGCCGTCGCCGCTCCCGGTGCGACCGCGACGTCGACCAGATCGGGCGCGAAGCCGACCACCGCCCCCTCGACCGGGCGCGCGCCCGCGCGGCGGGCGAGATCCGCGGCGAGGAGCGGGCCCGTGAACGGGACGTCGGCGACGGCCTCCGCGAGCGCGCCCGCGATGAGGGCGGCCTCGACGCCACTCACGAGCGGTGCGCCATCGCCCCCGTCCTCGCGCAGCTCGAGCCAGCCCGCCTCGCGCACCGCCTCGGCCAGGCGCCCGGCGCGCTTCGCGTCGTCGAGGTCGGCCACGCTGCGCGGTGCGAGCTCGCGGGCCAGGCGCTGGGCGGTGCGCCGCAGCTCCGCCTGTTCGGGCGTGTCCCGGGTGTCCATGGGCGAGAATCATACTATCGATTTCCGAGAGTCCGGTTGCAAGAATCCCGCCAGCGCCCATGTCGAACGAAGCCCAGACCCGGACCGAGTCGGTCGTGATCCAGCTCCAGGGCCGGAAGCACACCCTGCGCTACCAGCCGGGCGACACCCTCCTCGAGACGGCCCGCCGCGCCGGGCTGCGGCCGCCGTTCGCGTGCCAGGCGGGGAACTGCGCCACCTGCATCGGCTTCCTCGAGGCGGGCGAGGTCCGCATGCGCACCAACAACGCCCTCGACGCCGACGAGGTGGCGGAGGGCTGGGTGCTGACCTGCCAGTCCGTGCCCACCAGCCGCGAGGTGGTCGTCGACTACGACCGCTGACGGCGCGCCGCGCGCGCGACGGCATGACAGACGTCTATTTTGGTTGACGTATGTAAAGTCCTGCGCGATCCTGGGTCGGCCCGCCCGGAGCCCCGCATGACCGCAGCCTTCGCTCCCGACCGAACCGACTTCTACCTGGGTGACCCGCACGCGGCCTTCCGCCGCCTGCGCGCCGACGACCCGCTCCACTGGTATGCGGAGGGCCCCTTCTGGTGCGCGACGCGCCACCGCGAGGTGAGCGAGATCTCGCGACGCCCGAAGAGCTTCTCCTCCGCACACGGCACGCAGATCTTCGAGGTCCCGGGACGGCTCGCGGGACGGGTGCTCGCGGCGGAGCAGGCGCCCTCGATCATCCGGATGGACCCGCCCGAGCACAATCGCCACCGCAAGCTCGCGATCGGTGCGTTCACCCCCCGCATGGTGGCGGCGCTCGAGCCGCGCGTGCGGGAGCTCGCGCGCGAGAGTGTCGCCGCGATCCGGCCCGGCGAGCCCTTCGACTTCGTCGAGCGCATCGCGATCCCGCTGCCCATGTTCGTGATCGCGGAGATGCTCGGCGTGCCGCCCTCCGACTACGCGGACTTCCGGCGCTGGTCCGACGCCATGATCGAGGCGGGCAGCAGCGGCCCGAGCCCGGAGTCGCTCGCCGCGGCGGCGGAGCTCTTCGTCTACATGAACGCGAAGGCGGCCGAGTGTCGCCGCGCGCCGCGCGAGGACGTGCTCACCGCGCTCGCGCTCGCGGAGGTCGACGGCCAGCGTCTCAGCGAGGCCGAGCTCGCCGTCTTCTGCCTGACGCTGCTCGTGGCCGGCAACGAGACCACGCGCAACCTGATCGCCGCCGGCATGCACGCGCTGCTCGAGGACCGTACGCAGTGGGAGAAGCTCCATGCGGATCCCTCGCTGCTGCCGAACGCGGTCGAGGAGATGTTGCGCTTCGTGAGCCCGATCCAGAACTTCGTGCGCCGGGTCCAGCACGATCTCGAGCTCGCGGGGAAGCCGCTCCGCGCCGGCCAGTACGTGGCCCTCTTCTACGGCTCGGCCAACCGCGACGAGAGCGTGTTCGGGGCGGATGCCGATCGCTTCGACGTCACGCGGCCGAGCGCGCGCCGCCACCTCGCCTTCGGCTTCGGCGAGCACCTGTGCCTCGGGGCCTCCCTCGCGCGTCTCGAGGCGCGCGTGATGTTCGAGGCGCTGCTCGCGCGGGGCCCCGGCTGGTCGCTGGCGGGGCCGGCGCGGAAGCTTCCCTCGACCCTGGTGAACGGCATCGCCTCGATGCCCGCGGTCTTCGAGGAGCGGGGGTGAGCGCGCGCGCGGCGCGGCGCCGGCTGCCCGCGGCGCCCGCCGGGCCGCCGGACACGCCGTCGCCCTTCGCGCGCGTCGGCGTGCGCGAGCAGCGCCGCGCGGCCACCCGCGAGCGCATCTTCGCCGCCGCGCGGGCCGAGTTCCGGCGCCAGGGGGTGGGGCAGGCAAACGTGGCCGAGATCGCGCGGGCGGCGGGCGTCTCGCGGCCGAGCTTCTACGCGCACTTCCCGACGCTCGACCACGTGCTCTTCGAGCTCACCTGGCGGCTGGCGCTCGAGCTCGTGGGTCGGCTCGAGCCGGCCCGTGGCCTGCGGGCGACGCTCGATGCGCTCGCGGACGGCCTGATCGAAGTCGAGCAGAAGCTCGGCGACGCGGCGCTGTTCCGCGAGATGGTGAGCATCTTCGCGCGCCGGCCCGCGGCCCCGGGCCTCGACGGCGAGACCCTCCCGGTGCTCGGCGAGCTGATGCGCCGCTTCGAACGCGCGCGCGCGGCGGGCGAGCTCCGGAAGGGCATGCCGCCCGCGCAGGCCGCCCGGCTCTGTCTCTCGGGCGTGTTCGGCCACCTGCTGGGCGTGGAGGCGACGCCGGCGGAGCGGCGCGCCGATCTCCGCGCGCTGTTCTCGCTCTACCTCGCCTAGCCCGACGGTCCGGCCCGCTCCGCGATCCCCGCACGTCGGACGGGGCCGCTCGAGCGCTCACCCCCGGAAGGCGCGCGGCGCATCGGCCCCCAGTGCCCGGCGCCGCGGCGTGCCCCCTGCCGCCCTACCCGGGTGGAAGCCTCGAAGCTTCAGTACGGTGCCCGGCACCGGAGGACCCGATGAGCACGCCGACGACGATGCAGGCCTGGCGACTCCACCAGTACGGTGCGCCCAGCGAGGTGCTCCGCCTCGAGTCGGCGCCCGTGCCCGAGGCCGGCCCGGGTGAGCTGCTGGTGCGGGTGCAGGGGATCCCGTTCAACCTGAACGACCTCGAGCGCATCAACGGCGGCAACATGATGGTGCGGCCCGAGTTCCCGTACGCGCCGGGCATGGAGGTGCTCGGCGAGGTCGTGGCGGCGGGCCCGGGCGCCGAGGACGCCGTCGGTGGCCGCGTCGCGGCGACGACGAAGGGCGCGCACGGGGGCTTCGCCCAGTACGCAGTGTGCCCTGCGGTCTCGGCCTTCGAGGTGCCTGCCGCGATCCCGCTTCCCGAAGCCGCTGGGGTCTTCTTCCCGTTCCACCTGGCGTGGCTGGGGCTGATGGACCGGGCCGCACTCCAGGCTGGCGAATCCGTGCTCATCCACGCGGCCGCGGGCGGCTCGGGCACGGCCGCCATCCAGCTCGCGAAGCAGCGCGGCGCGCGCGTGTTCGCCACCGCGGGAACGCCGGAGAAGCTGGATCTGTGCCGGAAGCTCGGCGCCGACGTCGCGATCAACTACCGCGAGGACGACTTCGCCGCCGTCGTGCTCGCCGAGACTGGGCAGCGGGGCGTCGAGGTCGTCTTCGACAACGTGGGCGAGGCGGTGCTGGAGGCCTCGCTCAAGGCCATCGCCTACAACGGGCGCTACGTCATGATGGGCTTCGCCTCGAACAAGGTCGTCGCGGACGAGCCCTTCCTGGTGCCGCGACGCTTGATGCTGTCGAACCTGAAGCTCTGCGGCGTCATGCTGAGCTACGCGACACCCGAGATGGGGCGCATGCTCAAGGGGGCGATGGGCTGGAACTTCGTGTCGCGCGAGGTCGGCGACGCCGCCCACGCCGAGATCCTCGGGCTGATCGGTTCGGGCGCGGTGCGCCCCGTGATCGGCCGCACGATCCGCTTCGAAGAGATCCCGGCGGCCATCGAGGCGATGGCCAACCGCGAGACCGTCGGCCGGACCGTGGCCCTCCTCGACGCCTGAGGCGCGGGATCGCGCGGGGCCGGTCTCGACGGGCTCGCTCAGACCTCCGGACAGAGCGAGGCGACGAACTCGACGGTGCGCCGGTACGAGGCGAGGCGCGAGGCGCGGTCCGGCCCGAGTGGAACGGGGCGGACCGCGAGGTCGGTGGTGCCGGCGTCCTTGAAGGCGCGGAGCCGCTCGAGGACGGCCGTCTCGTCGCCCGCCGCCAGGATGTCGCCCACGTCCTCGGCGTCTCCCGCGTCGAGCAGCCGCTGGTAGTTCGGGCAGAACTCCGCGTGCCCGAGCATGCGGTTCGCCCAGCCGCGCGCTCGCTCGACCTCGTCCTTCGCGCACAGGGCGACGGGAACCCCGGCGACGACGCGGGGCGCGGGACGCCGGGCGCCGGCCGCGGCCTTCGTGATGCGCGGCACGACGTGCTCGCCGATGGCGCGCTCGTCGGCCAGCCACAGGATCGTCCCCGACGCACGCTCGCCGGCGAGACGGAGCATCAGCGGGGCGAGGGCGGCGAGCAGCACGGGATTCGGGCCCCAGTCCGTGACGTCCATCGGGCTGTGCACGCGGTAGCGCTCGTTCTCGACGTCCACCGAGCCCGGACCGCGGAGCCCCGCATCCAGGACCTCGAGGTAGTCGCGCATCTCGAGGGCCGGCCGCGCGTAGGGGAGGCCCAGCTGGTCTTCGATCACCCAGTGGTGCGAGACGCCGATCCCGAGCGTGAAGCGACCCTCGCACACCGCCTGGACCGACAACGTCTCCTGGGCCATGGCGATCGGGTGCCGCGTCTGGATCGGCAGCACCGCGGTGCCGAGCTCGACCCGCTCGGTCGCCTGTCCCATCAGCGTGATGGCGGTGAACGCGTCGAAGTCACCCGGGATCTGGGGCACCCAGAGCGAGGTGAAGCCGTCCTTCTCCGCGGTCGCGGCGTCGGCGGCGAGCTGCGCGGCCTTCTGGCGGTAGCGGCCCCGCTCCGGGCCGAGCATCAGGCCGATCCGCATCGGGGCCTCCCATTGCGCCGCGAAGAGCCACGCTAGCCCCGGGCTCGTGGACTGGCAATCGGATTCTCGTTTCGAGAGAATCAGGGTTCCACCGATGGCGAAGACCCACGCAAGAGATCCGGACGCCCCGACCTGGCGGCAGCGCGCCGTCTCGAAGAGCCTGAGCAACGCGCGCTCGCGCGCAGAGCGCCGCATCCAGCAGCTGCTCGACGCCGCCTTCGAGCTGATCGACGAGAAGGGCAGCGCCGACTTCACGATCCAGGAGGTCGTGGACCGCTCGAAGCAGTCGTTGCGCGGCTTCTACCAGTACTTCGACGGCAAGGACGAGCTGCTCTTCGCGCTGCTCGAGGAGAACATCCGCGAGGCGACCCAGGACCTCGGCGCGGCCGTCGAGGCCGAGTCCGAGCCGCTCGCGCGGCTGCGCGCGTTCATCATCCGCCTCCACGAGTGGTGCGAGCCGCTCGGGACCGGGCGCAAGCGCGGCGCCCACAACCGGCTCCCGATCTCGGAGTTCTCGATGCAGCTCGCGGTGAAGGACCCCGAGCGGCTGGTGGCAGCGATGACCCCGGTCTCGCGGATGCTGATCGAGCTGCTCGACGCGGCGGTGGCCGCGGGGGCGGTCCGGGTGGGCGACACGCGGCGCGCCGCCCTGCTCGTGCAGCAGACGGTGATGTACAGCTGGCTGATGAGTCGCCTGGCCGGCAAGGCCCGCGTGCAGGTCAGCGCCGAGGACGCCTGGGCGTTTTGCCTCCACGGCCTCGGAGCCTGACCGGAAGCCGACACGTCTACTCGGCGTTTGCCTCTCTCACGATCACCCGGTAGGTGGCCTCCATGGAGCCCAGCTTCGCGCCGAACTGGTCCTTGAGCTCGATGACCGTTTCCTTCTCGTGGGTGAACTCGAAGAGCAGCGAGCCCGGGCAGTCGACGGTCTTGGGCTTCGCGCTCACCGCGGCACTGAGGAAGCGGTTCTCGGGCCTCGCGACGAACAGCTGAAGAGCGATGGTTCTCTTGATCGGGAAGCTGTCCTTCGGAAGCCTCTCGCGACCGATCTCCTCGGCAACCCGCGTCAGTTCGCGGTGCTTCGCTTCGAGCTCCAACGACTTCAGTCGCCGTGCAGGGTGTTCGAACACGAAGTCTTCATCCGTGCTGAAGACCCCATTCCGGACTCGTTCGAGGATGTAGACCACCTCGCACACGGCCACCTTGTCCGCCGGGGGGCCCTTCGGATCCCCGGTCGGCTCCGACCCGGTGACGAAGAAATCGGCTTCTGCCGAAGCGAGCGTGTTCCCCGCGAAGAACAGCGCCGGGCCGATGGCGGCATCTTCCGGAACGACGACCCCGGCGGTGAAGCTTCCCACGTCGTCGGCCCCCGTGAAGCCGACCACCTGGTCCACGCCGTCCTGGGAGAAGCCGACGAGGATGGAGGAGAAGGGTGGGAAGCCGGTGCCGGAGATTCCCACCGTGTCCCCGGGCGCGCCGGAATCGGGGACGAGCACGATCTCCGGCGCGGCGAGGGCGCTGCCCGCGCCGGCGCCGAGCAGGGCCACGACCACGACGCGTAGGGCAGCGAGAACCGTCGACGAAGTTCGCATGGGGCGTCTCCCTCGGATCGCGGACGCGTCCGGGCGTCGTCCGCGGCTCGAGCCTACGCCGATGCGGCCCTGCGAATCCCGACCGGAGCACGACCTCTTCGGGAACTCTCGCGGATCCCACGGGCCGCGAGCTCCCGAGTCGGGGCGCTCGGGGCCGCGATCGACGTCAGCGCTCCTCGCGGACGATGATCCGATAGGTGAGGTCGACGCAACCGATCAGGGCGCTTCCCGAACCCCTGAGACACAAGCTGTCGTCTCGGACCAGGTCCCCATCGTCGTCACGCACCTCCACGAACTCCACGGTCTTCGTTTCTTCGCAGTCGACGAGCGGAGAGCTCAGGTTCGCGCCGGAGAAGATCCCACCGCCCGGCGCCGAATATCGCACGAACGGCAAGATGGTGACCTTCTTCGGGAAGGAATGTTTCGGTTGTCGCCAGCTGGCGATGGTCGTCGCGACGTTGGTCCACTCGTCCCTGACGAACGTGTCGGTGATGGACTTGACCGCGTCGGCGTTTGCACCGGCCGGACGCGCGTGTGTCTTGATCGACAGCGAGTCGCTGCCGGCAACCGAGCCGATGCGGTTGCGGACGCGTTCGAGCAGGACGGTCACCTTGCACACGGGCACCTTGGCGGCGGGCGGGCCCGGCGTATCTCCGATCGGCTCCGAGTCGGTGACGAGGAAATCGGCCTCTGCCGAGGCGAGGGAGTTCCCCGCGAAGAACAGCGCCAGGCCGGGCTCGGCGTCTTCGGGTACGGCGACGAGGGCGGTGAAGGTCCCGGCGCCATCAGTCGCCGCGAAGCCGACCACCTCGTCTACGTCATTCTGCGAGAAGCCGACGAGGACGGAGGAGAAGGGCGGGAAGCCGGCGCCGGAGACGCCGACCGCGTCCCCGGGCGCGCCGAAGTCGGGGACGAGCACGATCTCCGGCGCGGCGAGGGCGCTGCCCGCTCCGGTGCCGAGCAGGGCCACGACCGCGATGCGTAGGGCAGCGAGAACCGTCGACGAAATTCGCATGGGGCGTCTCCCGCGGGTCGCGCGCCCGTCCGGGCGTCGTCCGCGGCTCGAGCCTACGCCGCTGCCGGCTCGCGAATCTCGACCGGAGCCTGACCTCTCCGGGAACTCTCGAGGATCAGGCGGGGAGCCCCGTCGCGCGCGCCGCCACGCCCGGCATCCCGAGCGCCAGGGCCAGCTCGCGCGCCCGCTCGCCTGCCGCCCGTGCCTCCTCGGGGCGTCCGAGCCCGACCAGGACGCGTGCGTGCTCGAGCTCGCTCATGGCCAGCCAGGGGCGGGCACCCACCCGCGCGTTCTCCCGCACCGCGCGCGCCAGGTGCGCCTCGCCGCGCTCGGCCTGGCCCAGCGTGGCCGCGAGCAGCCCCAGGCTGCGGTCGAGCGACCCCCAGCAGGCGGTGCCGGGGCCGATCCGGACGAGCCGGGGAGCGCAGGGCAGCAGCGCCCGGTAGAGGGGGGCGGCGCTCTCCGCGTCGCCGACGCGGGCGCTCGCCTCGGCCAGCATCACCACGCCGGCCATCCAGTTGACGTCGCGGGGGAGCATCGCCAGATCGTCCGTCACCAGGAGCCGCAGCGTCTCCCGCGCCTCGCCGCTACCCGTCTCACCCTGGATGAACGCCAGGCCGGCGCGCCATGCGGGGATGGCGGGGAAGCGGCGGACCATCTCCTTCACCGGCGCTTCCAGCTCGGCGATGCGGTCCTGGTGCCAGCGCAGGGTGGCGAGCTGGACGGCGAACGACGAGTCCGCATCCGCCGCACCGATGCGGCGCCCCTCGGCGAGGACGCGGCCGATCAGCTCCTCCGCCACGTCCAGCCGGCCGTCCAGCAGCGCGCGCATCGAGCGGTACATCACGGCGCGCCAGCGGTAGCGCGGGATCCGCAGGCGAGCGACCAGCCGCTCGTAGGTCGCGAGCTCGCGATCTGCCTCGGGCACCCGCCCCAGCTCGAGGAGGTCCTGGAAGCGGTAGGAATGGGCGGCCACCTCGAGCTCACGGTGCCTGGACCGCCGCGCGACGTCGAAGATGCGGTCGCAGTCCGCAAGGCGCGTCTCCACGTCGTGCGGGCCCATGTGGGCCAGCCGCCGCGCGTGCAGCGCATGGGCGAGCGGCACGGGCTCGCCGAGCGCCTCCGCCTCCGCCACCGTCTGCTCGACCTGCGCGAGGCTCTGCTGGCGGGTCCCCGTCCAGGTCGACGCGATGAACAGGCGGCATCGGAGTCGCACCCGCAGGCCCGGCGCGGCGTCCCCCAGCGCCTCGAGGGCCTCCTCGAGCAGCGCCACCAGCTCCGGGTCCTCGATGCCGACCTCGGTCGTGAGCTCGAGCCCGCCCGCCGCGATGGCGGCCCGGGCAAGGAGCTCCGGGTGCGGTCCGGCGCGGGCGAGCTCCGCGCACTGCCGGAGCGTGTCGCGCCCCTCTTCGCCGCGCCCAGCCGCCATCAACGCCTCCCCGAGCCCCAGCAGCAGCTCGCAGCGCACCTGCGCGGGCACGTCGCTGCACAGCGGCAGCACCGCCAGCGCGCGGCGGTGCTGGGTCACGGCCTCGTCGCAGGCCAGGGATCGCGCGGCCCGATCGCCGGCCCGTCGCGCGAAGTCGAGTGCCCGCTCGGCGCAGCCCGCCGCCGCGCCCTCGCAGTAGTGGTAGGCGATGCGTGAGAGCGCGGGCCCGGGGTCCGGACCGTGCACGGCCTCGAGCGCCTCGGCCACGTGGCGGTGCAGCCGGGCGCGCCGCGCGTCGGGGATCCGCTCGAGCGTGGCATCGCGCAGCAGCGCGTGCGCGAAGCGGTAGCCGTCACCCAGCGGCTGGACCAGACGCGCGCTGCGCGCAGCATCCAGGCACTCGAGCACCTCGGCGGCCTTCCGCCCCGAGGCGCGCGTCAGGGTCGGGAGGTCGAAGTCCGCGCCCATGACGGCCGCGATGTCGAGCAGCTCGCTGCTCGGAGGCGAGAGCGCGTCCAGGCGCCGCCGCAGCAGGTCACGCACGCCCCGGGGCAGGCCGATCGGGTCGCCGACGACCTGGCTCTCCAGGCTTCCCTGCCCGGCGAGCAGCCGGGTGAGCTCCCGCACGAAGAAGGGGTTCCCCTCGCAGCGCGCGTGCACCGCGTGGCTCACCGCCGCGGGAACGGCGGCCCCCAGCTCGAGCTCCATGAAGTGCGCGACCTCGGCGCGGTCCAGGCCGGCGAGCGGGCGGAGCTCGCAGTCCGGCCAGCGCGCGAGGTCGAGGAGAGCATGGCCGGGCGGCAGCTCGTGGTCGCGGCAGGTCGCCAGCACCATGCGCCGGGTGCCCCGTAGGTCCCGCGCCAGGAAGCGGAGCATGGCGAGGGAGTCCGCGTCCGCCCAGTGGAGGTCGTCGAGCACCAGCAGCAGCGGTCGCTCCACGGCGGCACGCCGCAGCCGCTCGTTGAGCGTGTCGAACAGCCGGAAGCGGGCGAGCTCGGCGGACAGCGACGCCCCCAGGTTCGGTTCGTCGGCGTCCATCAGCGCGCCGAGGTCCGCGTGGGGCCGCGCCGCTCCGCCGTCTTCGAGCTGTCGCAGCAGCTGGATCCAGGGCCACAGCGCGGGGGCGCCGCCCGATTCGTCGCACCAGGCGAAGAGCACGCGCGCTCCGTCCGCCCGCGCCGTCGCCTCCTGGGCCGTGCGCGTCTTCCCGATGCCCGCCTCGCCGGCCAGCACGACCAGCCGGCCGTGCCCGCGCGCCGCCTCGGCGAGGTCGGAGTCCAATGCCGAAAGCACGTCGCGGCGCCCCACGAAGCCGCTGCTGACGTCGCGAAGGCCGGGTGCACCGTCCGCGCCGGGCGGCAGCGGCTCCTCCGCCGCGGGTTGCTCGCTCACCGGCGCGACGAAGCGGAAGCCCCGCCCGCGTACGGTCTCGATGCTGGTCTCCACACCGCCCGCGGCCAGTATCCTGCGCACGACACCGATGGCCTTGGTCACGGATCCCTCGGTGACCATGGCGTCGGGCCAGAGCTCGTCGAGCAACTCGTCGCGACCCACGACCCGTTCGCGGTGGCGCACGAGGTAGAGGAGGACGTCCAGCGCCTTGGGCTGGATGGGGACTCGGGCCCCGCGCCGCCTCAGCTCGAAGCGCGGGCCGTCCAGCTCGAAGTCCCCGAAGCGGAACCCTCCGGCGTCCACCCGGATCAGTCTATCCCGGAGTCCCCCGGCCGACCCCGACCTCAGCCGAAGTCGACGGGGAGCGTGACGGGGCGGCGCATGAGTCCGATGGTTTCCCAATCCATCGGCTCGAGTCGCGCGGCTTCCGGCAGGAAGTCGAGCGCGCCCTGGATCATGCAGTCCATCTCCTGGAGGGCCAGGTTCGCGCCCAGGCAGTAGTGCGGCCCGCTGCCGAACGTGAGGATGTCGCGCGTATCGCGCGTGATGTCGAAACGGTCCGGGTCGTCGAAGACCGTCTCGTCGCGGTTCGCGCTGCTCACGTGGCCCATCACCATGTCGCCGGGGCGGATCTGGGCGCCGCCGACCTCGAGCGCCTCCGTCGCGACGAGCGGCATGCTGGCCGCGCCCGCGAAGTCGAAGCGGAGCACCTCGCGTGCGGCGTTGCGTACCAGCGAAGGGTCCGCGCGCAGTCGAGCCAGCTGCTCCGGATGCTCGAGCAGCAGACGGATCGCGTGGGTGCCGCCCAGGGTCGTGGTCTCGGAGCCGGCAGCGACGAGCACCACGACCTGCAGGATGATCTCGAGGTTGCTGAGCGCATCCTCGCCCCGGTTGCCCACGATGAGGTCCGACAGCAGGTCGTCCCGCGGCTCCTGGCGCCGGTCGTCGGCGAGCTTGTCGATCCACTCGGCGAGCTCGCCCAGCGCACGATCGCCCCGGTCCTTCTCCTCCGCACTCGCCATCGGGAAGAACTGGCGGATCACGTCCTGGGCCAGCTGTCGGAAGCGGACCTCCTCTCCGGGATACGGAGGGATGCCCGTGATGCGGCTGATCACGGTGTTCGGGATCGGGTTCGTGAACTCCGCCATCAGGTCGACCCGGCCACGGCGGCCGCGCAGAGGCGTCCCGAACTGGGAGACGACGGCGCGGACCTGGTCCTCCATCCGCGCGACGGCGCGCGGCGTGAAGCCCGCCGAGAGCTGCTTGCGCCAGCGGCGATGGTGCGCGGGCGTCGCGTACCACATCGCGTTGTCGTCGAAGCGCGCCGCCCAGGTGCCGGGCGCCGGCGGCGTGTAGAACTTGCCGAGCCGGCGGTCGCGCGAGAGACGGGGGTCGGCCAGGAGCGCCTTCACGTCTTCGTGCCGTGTGACGATCCAGATCCCGATCTCTTCGTCCCGGACGACCGGGCGCGTCCTCCGCAGCTCGGCGAGAGCCGGGTAGGGATCCGCGATGAAGTCCGGGTCGAGGAGCGTGCGGAAGGGCTCCCGCATCGTCGTCACTCCTTCTTCCAGAGATCGGGATCGTCCCAGGCGCGGTCGAGGGGACGCTGCCCGCCGCCGTAGGGGGTGAACTGCGTCATGCCCAGCAGCTCCATGGTCATGCCGTAGCCGAGGTCGTTGACCGCGGCGCGCTTGAACTCCTGGACGAAGGTCCGGCGCGTGTGGCGCAGGACGATCGGCGAGTAGCGGAGGAGATGGCGGGCGATCTCCCAGGCGCGGTCCATGAGCTTCGCCTTCGGCAGCACCTCGTTGACCGCCCCCCACTCGTGGGCCATCTGGGCCGTGATCTTCTGCCCCATCAGCTGGGCGTAGCGGAAGCGATTGCGACCCAGCACCAGCGGCCAGATGTTCTGGATGCCGTCGCCGGGCGAGAGGTTCCGCGGGAAGTGGGCCAGGTCCTGGAAGTAGGCGTCCTCGGACGCGAGCACCACGTCGCACATCAATGCCAGCTCGGAGTGGATGTTCGAGGGCCCGTTCACGGCCGCGATCATGATGGCGTCGATCTCGAGCAGGTTCTGGTGCCGGAGTCGGCCGTACCAGCCCATCTCCTCCGCCCACTCGGCCGTGCCCTGGAAGGACGCGCGCTTCCCCTCCTGGCCCCAGTCTGCGTTGAAGTTCTCGCCGGTCCCGGTGTAGATGACGACCCGCACGTCGCGATCGCCGGCCACGTCGTTGAACACGTTGGCGATGTCGTGATGGGTCCGGTTGTCCCAGACCGCCGGGCCCCCGTCGCGGTGCATGCGCAGGAGCAGGATGCCGTCCTCGGTCTTCTCGAGGGCGAAGTCGGGGTACCGGTCGCGGTACTCCTCGAAGCGGGTCAGGCGGGGCATCGCGGAGCCTCCTCGGCGGAAATGGCATTCTCGTTCAGCGAGAGGGTCGTTGCAATCGCCTCGGCGCTGACCCATGATCCCTCCCGGGACACCTCGGAGGCAACGATGGGTCGAGTCGCCGTGGTCACCGGTGGCGCATCGGGGATGGGCCTGGCGATCGCCCGCCGACTGGCCGCGCGCGGCGATCGCGTCGGCGTGCTCGACCTGGACGGGGCGGCCGCCAAGGGCGCGGTCGAGGCGCTCTGCGCCAGCGGGGCCGAGGCGGTCGCCGTCGAGGCCGACGTCGCGGACCGCGCCGCCGTCGACACCGCGCTCGACACGGTGCGCGCCGCGTTCGGACCCATCGCCATCATGGTCACGAGCGCGGGGGTCGACGAGTTCCAGAAGTTCACCGAGATCTCGGTCGAGCGCTGGGAACGCATCCTCGCGATCAACCTCACCGGCACGTTCCACTGCCTCCAGGCCGCCGCGCCCGACATGCGCGAGGCGCGCTGGGGCCGGATGGTGACGATCTCGTCGTCGAGCGCACAGTCGGGAGCCATCCGCATGGCGCACTACGTGGCTTCGAAGGCCGGCGTCATCGGGCTCACCAAGGCGCTCGCGCTCGAGCTCGCGCCCCGGGGCATCACGGTGAACTGCATCCCACCCGGCCTGATCGACACCCCGATGTCGCGGCGCGCCGCCGCGGCCGGGGACCTGATGGACCTCGAGCAGCTCGGCGCACGCGCGGTTCCGGTCCGCCGCACCGGCACGCCGGAAGACGTCGCAGCGACCTGCGCCTTCCTGTGCTCGGACGAGGCGAGCTACATCACCGGCCAGGTGGTCGGGGTCAACGGCGGCATGGTCGTGTGAACGACCTGGAGGCACGAGCAGCATGACCCGATCCCTGAAGCTCCCGAAGCAGGCTCCCCGACGGCATCCGAAGCCGCCCGAGGGCAGCTGGACGGAGCACCATCCCGAGCTGGACACCGCCCCGGTCTCGTACGAGGGCTCGATCTCGCCGGAGTTCTTCGCCCTCGAGCGCGAGGCGGTCTTCAAGCGCGCCTGGCTGAACGTCGGGCGGGTGGAGCAGCTGCCGCGAAAGGGCAGCTTCTTCACCAAGGAGCTCGCGGTCGCGAAGACCTCGCTGATCCTCGTGCGGGGCAAGGACGACGAGATCCGCGCCTTCCACAACGTCTGCCGCCACCGCGGCAACAAGCTCGTCTGGACCGACCACCCCGCCGAGGAGGTAAAGGGGACCTGTCGGCAGTTCGCCTGCAAGTACCACGGCTGGACGTACGAACTCGACGGCCGCCTCTCCTTCATCCTCCAGGAGGAGGAGTTCTTCGGCATCGACAAGGCCGACTACGGCCTCGTGTCGGTGCCCTGCGACGTGTGGCAGGGGTTCATCTTCGTGAACCTCGCCGCCGAGCCGGAGCAGACGCTCCGCGAGTACCTCGGCCCGATGATCACGGCGATCGAGTACCCGTTCGAGAAGCTGACGCAGCGCTACTACTACCGCGGCGACATCAAGAGCAACTGGAAGGTCTTCCTCGACGCCTTCCAGGAGTTCTACCACCCGCCGATCCTCCACGGGAACCAGAACCCCGTGATGCGGCAGGCCGACTACAAGCAGAAGGGCTTCTACACGAGCCACTTCCAGATCGACGGCCCGCACCGCGTGGGCTCGACGACGGGCGGTGCGGGCGGGCTCCTGGTCCCCGAGTTCTACAACCCGATCGAGCAGCTGATGCGCAGCGGCCTGTTCGGCCCCTGGGACCCGTCGGAGATCGTGGGCGACGAGCTCCCGCCCGGTCTCAACCCGGGGAAGGTGAAGCACTGGGGCCTCGATTCCTTCCAGATCTTCCCGAACTTCGCGATCGTGTTCTGGGAGACCGGCTGGTACCTCACCTACCACTACTGGCCCCTCGCGCACGACCGGCTCCTGTTCGAAGCGAACGCCTACTTCATGCCGCCGCGGAACGTGCGCGAGCGCCTCGCGCAGCAGCTCGGCATCGCGACGATCAAGGAGTACGCCCTCGAGGACTGCGGCACCCTCGAGGCGACGCAGATGGGTCTCGAGTCGCGCGCCGTCACGAGCTTCCCGCTGGGCGACCAGGAGTTCATGTGCCGGCACCTGAACAAGGTGATCCACACCTGGGTCGAGGATTACCAGCGCAAGCAGGCGGAGGGCTAGGCGATGGCCGAGCGGATGCTCCCCGCCGAGTTCTCCGATCTCGAGCCGTTCGTCCGCGAGTGGTGCCTCGACAGCGAGCCCCAGCGCTACGCGAAGCGGCTGGCCAGCAGCATGGACGAGATCCAGGCGTTCTACGACGCGGTCTTCCCGCGCGCGGAGGCGGCCATGCAGTACCTGGACCCGTTGCCCCTCGACGACCTGCCCGAGGACGCGCACCGGCTACTGAAGCTCCTGTACTCGCTCATCCTGGCGTCGTTCCCCGTCGAGATCTGGCGGCAGCCCTACATCCCGGACACGAGCACGTCGGAGTTCGAGCTCAAGATCGAGCCGGTCCCGTGACGCCCGAGCGCATCGCCGACCTCGTCGAGATCCACCAGCTGTGCGCGCGCTACATGGCCTATGCCGCCCAGCACGAGCCGGACAAGTGGCTCGAGGTGTTCACGCCCGACGCCGAGTACAGCGCGTTCGGCGCCGCGTACACGGTGGAGCGGATGCCCCGGCTCCTCGAGGCGGCGCCGCGTGGCCAGTACCTCGGCAACATGCCCGTCGTCGAGTTCGACACGGACGACCATGCCACCGGCGTCCAGCACTACGTCTTCATCGAGCAGAAGACCCACGACATGCGGCTCGCCTGGTACCGCGACGAGTACGTGCGCACGAAGCACGGCTGGCGCATTCGCCGGCGCGCGACCACGTTCATGCGCAAGCACGGCGGCTACGACTCGGGGCGCCAGCACGATCCCCTCGCGGCTCCGGAGGGCGAAGGCTCGGAGCCGTGAGACGGACCGCCGGTGAGTCGATCCCGTTCCGGACGCTGCTCGCGGTCGGACTTCTCTGGGTTTCCGCCCTCTAGGAAACGAGCTTCGGCCCCAGCGCCTCCGTGATCGCCGCGCGGAGCTTCTCGTTGTCGATGGGCTTCTGGAGGTACGCCGCCGCGCCCGCCTCGCGGGCCCGCGGCTCGTGTACCAGGGCATCCCGCGCGCTCACGACGACGACGGGAGTTCCATCGAGCGCGGGGTTCTTGCGGATCCGTTCCAGCAGCTGGATGCCATCGCCGCCCGGAAGGCCCAGGTCGAGCAGGATGAGGTCGACCTTCGACCGACGCGCCACGGTGAGCGCCGTGGAGGCGTCTTCCGCCGTCACGACGTCGCAACCGAAGGAGCGGAGGCGCAGCTCGAAGCCGCGACGCGTGTCGGCGTCGTCCTCGACGACCAGCAGCGTCGGCCGCGGCTGCTCGGGCGAGCCGGCCTCCGCCGGCGGAAGCGCCGTGTCGAGCGTCGCCAGCAGCAGCGCGTTGTCGAAGGGCTTGACCAGGTAGGCGATGGCTCCCAGCTCCAGCGCACGCGCGCGGTCCCGCTCCGAGTCGCGCGCCGACATCACCAGGATCTGCGCACGAGCGCCGGCCTGGAGGTTTCGGAGCCGCTGCATCACCGAGAAGCCGTCGCCCACCGGCAGCCCCAGGTCGAGCAGGACGAGGTCCGGGCGCTCGGTGCGTGCGGCCGAGACGGCGGCCGCGCCATCGGCAGCCACGACGACGTCGTAGCCATGGGCCTTGAGCCTCGTCAGGAGGGCGCGCCGCAGGTCGGCGTCGTCTTCCACGATCAGGATCTTGCGCTTCATTCGACTTTCCTCCCCCATGCGGGTTCCGATGCCTCCGCGATGGGAATCGTGAACGAGAAGGTGCTGCCGCGGCCGGGCTGGCTCTCCACCCACATACGCCCCCCCTGCCGCGAGACGAGCTCCCGTGAGATGTAGAGGCCGAGCCCCAATCCCTGGCGGCTCGCCGTCGAGCCCGCGTTCTCCTGGTAGAGCCGCTGGAAGAGCTTGGCCTGGACCTGCGGCTCCATTCCGATTCCCGTGTCGCTGACGGCGACGAGCACGCTCCCCGGCTCACCGGGCGAAGCCGAGACCCGGACGCTCCCGTTGGCCGGCGTGAACTTGATGGCGTTGTCGACCAGGTTGAGCAGCACCTGGCGAACCCGCGCCGGATCGGCACGCACGGTCGGGAGCTCGCTCGGAATCTCGCCCGTGAGCGAAACGCCGCTCTCCGCGGCTCGCGACCGGAGCGTGCGGATCACTTCGGCCACGACATCACACAGCTCGATCGGGCGGGGTTGCATCGTGAGCTTGCCGGCGTCGGCGCGGGTCGCGTCGAGCAGGTCCTGGATCATCCGGGAGAGCTGGTCGACGTTCTTCGACGCGATCTCGAGATACTCCTTCTGCTCGGGCTTCAGCTCCCCGGCCAGGCCATCGAGCAGCAGCGACACGAACTGGTGCACCGCGGTCAGTGGGGTCCGCAGCTCGTGAGACACGTTGGAGAGGATCTGGTCCTTCAGCAGAAGCTGCTGCTTGCGGAGCTCGTCGAGCGCCGCGTAGGAGAGGTCCAGCTCCTGGTGCGCACAGCGTTCACGTTCCAGCGCCACACCGAGCCGCGAGAGGATGATCGTGACGATCGAGAAGACGCCGAAGCGCATGAAGGCGTTCCAGACGGGAATCAGCGGATGGGAGTAGGCGTGGTCTCCGATCACCGAGTCGTTCGCGAACCACACGGTCGCGCTCAGCAGCGACATGAACAGGCCCCCGGCGCGCCCGGTGAACCAGGCCGCGACGGAGACCGGGATCAGGTAGAAGATGGAGAAGCTGATCTCGACGCCGGTCGCCCAGTCCGCGACGCCGAGGACGGCGAGCAGGGCGGTCGCCAGCGCGAATGCAGCGCGCCGGCGCAGCGGAGGGATTTCCATGCCGCGCTCATCGGGTGCGCTCGGGCCGCCCTTGAGCGACGCGCCCGTCGCGAGGCCGGCCTAGGTGCCGCGCCCCTCGTCCGCCCGCGCCACGGCCGCGCGCAGCGCCGCGATGCGCGCCTCGAAGGCCGCCGGGATCGGTCCGTGGGTGACCAGGTAGGGCCGCTCCTCGCGCAGGGCCGGGAGCAGGTTCCGGATCGCCTCGGCGGGGTCGAGCATCGCGTCCGGGGTGGGCGAGAGCGTGGCGGCGACCTCGCCGACGACGCTGGGGTCGAGCGGCGCGGGCGTGCCCAGCTCCGCGGGCCGCGCCCGGTCGCTGCTGGCGAGATGGGTCGTGGCCATTCCGCCGGGCAGCAGCACCGTCACGGCGATGCCGTCGGGTGCGAGCTCGAGGCGAAGCCCCTCGGCGAGCCCCAGCACCGCCATCTTGCTCGTGGTGTAGGCGACCAGGCCGGCCGTCGCGACCAGCGAGCTCACCGAGCCGGTGATCAGGACGTGCGCGTCGGAGCTGGCGCGGAGCTGGGGCAGGAAGGCGCGTACGGTGTCCGCCGTCCCGACGACGTTGGTGTCGACCAGCCAGGCGAACTCGGCTCGGGTCATGGCCTCGAAGCGGGCGATGCGCTGCACGCCGACGTTCGCCGCCAGCAGGTCGCAGCCGCCGAACGCCTCGGCCGTCGTCACCGCGAGCGCCGCCAGCGAGGCGGGGTCGCCCACGTCGACCCGCGCGGCCACGGCCTTCGCGCCCGTGGCCTCGAGCTCCCGCGCGACTTCCGCGGCGCCGTCGGCCGCGATGTCGGCCACGACGACGCGCATCCCCTCGGCCGCGAGCCGCCGGGCCAGCGCCCGGCCGAGGCCCGAGGCGCCTCCGGTCACGACCGCCGTCCTGTCGGTGAACTGCTTCAACGGCCTCCCGCCGAGCAGCCGGCTTCGACCGGCCTCACATCGCGTCCGTGGCGTCCTTGCCCATCGCGCCGGGCGGCGTCTGGAACTCGCGGACCATGGCCTGGACGCCGTAGGACGCGACCAGCCGGCCGTCCCGCGTGAACACCCGCCCCTCGCCCTGCACGAGGCCGCGGCCCGCCCAGGTCGCCGGGTTTGCGTAGAGCAGCCACTCGCGGACGTCGACCTCGTCGTGGAAGGCGATGGTCGTCGCCAGGATGCCCGTCGAGAGCGTGACGTGCGCCTCCGCCTCGGAGACGCCCTCGTGCGGGCGCATCGCGGCCGCGATCGTCCAGTGCGTCGTCGACTGCGCGAGGAGCGCGGCGTGGAGGGCGGGCTCCGCCGGCGCATCCCGGAAGCGCGCCCACGTGAAGATCTCCGCCGGCCCCACCTCGAGCTGCTGCCGGTAGGCGTCGTCCACGGTTCGGAGCTCCCGGCCCGTGACGCCCATGTCGAGCTGGGGACAGGCCTCGGGCGGCGGAACGTCGGGCGGCGCCACCGCCCCGCGGATCGTGTCGGGCGCGCCCGCGTCGAGCAGCAGGATGCCGACGCTGCAGAGCTTCCCCGCCTGCATCGCGCGCGCCTCGAGCGTGGAGAAGCTGCGGCCACGCCGGAGCACGTCGACCTCGATCTCGTGTGCCGCGTCGAAGCGGGCCGCCCGGCTGAAGATCATCGAGGCGGAGATCACGCGCTGCTCCGGCACCGACTTCGACGCCGCGACGATGGCCTCGCCGAGCAGCTGCCCGCCCTCGACCACGACCCGCGCCTGCTTGTTCCGGAGCTGCGGAATGAACGTGCCGATCGGCGGGTCGGGGTAGGGCGGCGACGTGAAGCGTCCCTCGCCCGCCGGCGTGACGTCGAGCAGGCGCACCAGGTCGGCGGCGTCGCCCCAGGGCGGCATGCGGTGGACGACCTCGTGGCCGGGATCCGACGGGAACGCTTCGACCAGCTCCACCTCGAGGCGGTCGGCGTAGAACGCCACGTAGCCGGCCAGGCCCGCCACCTCGTCGAACGGCTTCCGGTAGGTCCAGACCACGTTCTCGAGCGGCGGGTCCGACGCCACCAGCGTCCAGTAGTCGGCCTCGCCCTTGAAGGGGCAGATCGTGTGGTGGTCGGTGGCCGTGAAGCGCTCCCAGGCCACCGACGCCTCGGGGAAGTAGAGCTGCGGCGCGTGGTCCGACTCGCGGACGATCAGGCAGGCGTCGCTCTCGGCGAGCACGCGGTCGCCCGCGCGGACGCGGCCGCAGCCCTGCCACGGGACGAGATCGATCCGATAGCCCGGGTAGCGACTCCAGGCGGACTCGACGGCGGCCATGGGGTTCCTCCGCGCTAGAGGGCCTCCTGGAAGGCCTCCACGGTCTCGAGATCGGCGCACGCCTGCGTGGCGACGCGCATCGCCTTCATGCTCACCCGGAGCGGCTGCCAGCGGTCGCCCATCGCGGCCGTGGTCGTGGCCGCCACCCAGCCGTAGAGCACCGCGCGCCGATAGCCCTGCCACAGGCGCTCGAGGGGGGGCGCGTCGACGCCCGCGTCGACCAGCCCGTGCCGGTAGCGCGCGAGCCAGCCCTCCTGCTCGGCGCGTCGCAGCGCCGTCGGGCACGAGTTGCACAGGTAGATGCCGACGTCGCGAATGCCCGGCGAGCGGCTGATCACGGCCCAGTCGTAGACGCCGACCCGCCCGCCGTCCACGAACTGGTTCCCGGCGTGGATGTCCCCGTGGATGAGCGTCGCCTCGCCCTCGTCCCAGAGGTCGCATACGCGCTCGTGGTGGTCGACGTAGAGACGGCAGAGCGCCGCGAAGGCGGGCGGGAGCTCGCCGCGGAACTTCTCGCGCGCCTGCTCGATGAGCTTTGCGCCGAGGGCGCCCCGCATCGCCGGCGGGAGCCACGCGAGCTCGGCGTCGAAGCGCGGGTCCCGCCAGAAGTGCGCGTGCAGCTGCGCCAGCGCCTCGATCACCTGCTCGCCGCGCTCGTGCGCGTGATCGTCGACGCTCTTCGGGAACGTGCAGCCGGAGGCCTCCAGGTCCTCCAGGATCATCAGGTAGTCGGTGGGCTCCTCGCCGTGCGCCGCGAACCAGGGACGCGGCACGCGAACCGGCGTCTCCCGGGCGAGCGCCTCGTAGAAGCGGGCCTCGCGCCTGCCCATGTCGGTGACCGCGACGAGCTGACGCTGCGCTTCGTCGAAGGGCGGCAGCTTCGCGAAGACGGTCGCCGGGCCGCTCGGGCCGGCGGCGTACTCGAGCCGGAGTCGCGCCCGCCCGGTCGTCCCCGAATGTCGATCCACGACCTCGACGCGCGCGACCTCGACCCCGGGGAGCGATTTCGCGAGCGCCTGGCTGAGCCAGGCCGGTGTGATCGCCTCCGGGCGGTCCGGGATCGGGTGCTCCAAACTCTCTCCTGGCGCGACAGGATACGGCAAGCGGCACTCCCCATTTACGTTGTAGCCGCAATGGATTTGGGATAGGCTGCGCTTCGGGAGAACGACCATGAGTGCGGCGCGACCTCCCGCCGACGACTACGCCGGCGCCTTCGCTCCGGCGCGGGGCCTGGCCTCCTTCTCGCGTCAGCTGCTCGCCGACCTCGGCCGCGAGTACCTGCTCCACGGGCACCTGCAGGACCGCGTCGGGCTCCCGATCGTCACGATCCGCTACGGCCACGACGCGACCACGGCGATCTCGATCGAGGAGTGGATGGCGGCGAGCCCGATCTACTCGAAGCGCGTCCAGCGCGCGCTCCGTTTCGAGGGGGACGACGTCGGCACCGTCTTCAAGAACCTCCAGCTCGACATCGGCGCGCCCCACCAGTTCATGGACTTCCAGTTCCGGCTCGACAGCCCCGAGTACGGCGAGTTCTGGCTGCCGCACTGCGGCGCCCTGATGGACGTCGAGCCCTACGGGCCCGAGCGCGTCCGGACCATGTGCCATGCCATCGAGGACCCGACCTTCGACGCCACGGCGGCGGCGACGAACCCGCGCATGAAGATGCGGCCGATCCATCGCCCGCCCCGCGAGCCCGCCGCCCGCTATCCGCACTGCCGCTGGAGCGTCTTCCTCGACAGCGAGGGCCAGGACTACGAGCAGCATGCGAACCTCGAGATCACCGGCCGCTCCCTCGCCGCGAACGTGGTGCTCGAGGCGCCCGCAGGCGATGCGGAGCCGGGGGGCTGGCCCGACTACGCCGGCCCCTTCGACCCGGGCTTCCAGCTCGAGGACCTCTCCCACCGCGCGCTCGTGATCGCGCTTCAGGAGGTCGCCCTGCAGAGCCACCTGCTGGCGCGCGCCTTCCTGCTGTCCGTCGGCCAGCGCTACGGCGACGCGGTGGCCGCCGAGATCGGCGCCCAGCAGTGGACGGGCATCGCCGCCCTCACCGCCGAGCGTCTCCGCCCGGTGCTGGGCATCGAGGGCGATGACATCGACGCGGTCGCGAAGACCTTCCAGCTCCACCCCTCCTTCCACCCGCGCGACTACGTCGACTTCACGGTCGAGGTGACCGGGCCGGAGCGCGCGCGCATCGCCTTCGGGAAGTGCCCGGCGTTCGAGGAGGGCGACCCCTACTCCTGGTTCGCCGGCCTCGGCGAGGCGCCGCACCCCGCGCTCGACGCCATCGCGGGCGCGGTCAATCCCCAGGCCCGCTGCCTCCCGGTCCCCGCGCCGAGCGGGGCGCAGCTGGCCTTCGACGTGGTGATCGACCCGAGCGCGAAGCCCTGGACGACGCCCGACCCGCTCAAGCTCGCCCGGCTCAGCAAGGGCGCCCGCTTCCAGCTCGAGCGACGCCGCCTGCCGCGGCGCTGAGGCGAGCCATGGCCGACCCCCGCCCCGTCCCCGTGAGTGGTGCCGTGCCGGGCGCGGGCCACTACGCCGAGTTCATCGCGAACCCCGCCCACTTCATGCTGCGGGCCTGGCGCGAGTGCGGCGAGCTCGCCGAGTTCGACCTCGGCGGCGTACGCAACGTGCTGATGGTGGGCCCGGACGCCCACGAGGCCGTGTTCCGCGCGCCCGACGACCAGCTCTCGGCCGCCGAGCCCTACAAGTACATGGTCCCGGTCTTCGGCGAGGGCATCCAGTACGGCGCGCCGCTCGAGATCGAGCGGCAGCAGGTGAAGTTCCTGAGCAACGCGCTCCGCCCGGACAAGATGAAGGGCTACGCGCGGGTCATCGCCCAGGAGGTGGAAGCCTTCGTCGCGGGCTGGGGCGATGCGGGCGAGAAGGACTTCTACGACGAGTTCAAGGAGCTGGTGCTGCGCACCTCGACCCACTGCCTGATGGGCGCGGAGTTCCGCGCGAAGCTCAGCGACGAGTTCGGCACGCTCTTCCACGACCTCGAGCAGGCGATCTCGCCGCAGGCCGTCGTGGACGCGCGCTCCGAGAGCGAGGTCTTCGCGCGGCGCGACAAGGCGCGGGCCCGCCTCCAGGACCTGCTGATGGAGACCGTGAACGAGCGGCGGCGCGACGCCGGCGCGCACCCCGACATGCTCGACGTCTTCATGAACGCCCGGTACACGGACGGGAGCGCGCTCCCCGACGCGCTCGTTCCGGGCATGGTCGTGTGGATCATGTTCGCGGGCTTCCACACCAGCTCGAACACCGCCAGCTGGACGGCCGTGGAGGCGGCCCGCCACCCCGAGCTCGTGGCCCCGCTGGTGCACGAGATCGACGCGGTCTACCGGCCCGGTGGCGACCTCTCCTTCGCCGGCCTGCGCGAGATCCCGGCCCTCGACGGCTTCGTCGGCGAGGTGCTCCGGCTGCATCCCCCGCTGGTGGCGCTCCAGCGCGCCGTGCTGCGGGACTTCGCCTACCGGGGCAACGTCTTCGAGCCGGGCGTGGTCCTGAACATCTCGCCCTACGTCTCGCACCGCGTGCCCGAGTACTTCCCGGACCCGGAGCGCTTCGACCCGAGCCGCCCGCCGCCCGCGAACGTCTTCGCCGCCATCCCGTTCGGCGGCGGGCGCCGCAAGTGCGTCGGCAACGCCTTCGCCCTGCTCCAGGTGAAGTCGATCTTCTGCGCGCTGCTCGCCCGCTACGAGCTCGAGCCGGTCGACCCGCCCGAGCACTACGTCGACATCATGCCCTCGCTCATCCTGCGCCCGAGCGAGCCCTGCCGCCTGCGCTACCGGCGCCGGCGCTAGGGCACCCCGTGCGCGTCAAGGTCGACCGCGCGCTCTGCCAGGGCCACGCCATGTGCCAGCTCGAGGCGCCCGAGATCTTCCGCGTGCTCGAGCGCGAGGGCGACTACGACCAGGTGGACGTGATCCTCGAGGACGTCCCCGAGGCGCTGCGCGCGAAGCTCGAAGCGGCCGTGCGCTACTGCCCGAACCGGGTGCTGTCGATCGACGAGGGCTGAGCGTCGGGGCCGGGAGGGCCGGGCGCTGCGACGGGTCCGAGGTCGCCGATCATGCACTTCACGCTGCCGCCGCCCTTCTTCAGGAACTCGGAGACGTCGACGACGACGGGCTCGACGCCGCGCTCGCGCACCTCCGCCTGGAGCCGCTCGGAGACGCCGCCGGGCATCACGAGGTGGGAGGCGCCGTCCTGGGTGAGCGTGAAGGAGTTCGCGGCGTAGACGGCGGCGTCTTCGTCGGCGAGCGGGAGCAGGGCGCCGGGGAAGGCCGCTTCGAGGCGCTCCCAGCCGCCCGGCGCGAGAGCCGGGCGCCACGCGAGCAGGTGCTCGCGGCCGGGGCCGAAGGCGCAGAGCGCCGTGTCCCCGTGGTAGTGCGCCTCCTGCACGAGCTCGAGGCGGAGCACCTCGCGGGGCGCCACGATCTCGCGGAGCTGGGGCTCGACGCTCGCGTCCGTGCGAAAGCCGTAGACCCGCTTCCACGGGGGCCAGGCCAACGCCGGTGTGAAGCGTTGCCGCTCGATGCGGCCGTGCGTGAGCAGGTACTTGTCCGCGACGGGGAAGAAGTCCGCCTCGCCCTCCATGCGGAGCGGCGGGTCGAGCTCGGCCGTGCGGAAGCCGGCGGCTTCGAGCACGCGGCGGTAGTGCGGCTTCTCGCCGGCGCGGGTGGGCAGCAGGTTCGCGAGGTAGAAGGTCTTCTCGGCGAGGGGCTGCTCGGCGTCGACGTCGGTGAGGAAACCCGCGTTCGCGGGGTAGACGAGGCCGGGCTGCGCTGCGTCGGGGGGTACGACGAGGACGCGGACGCCGAGGTCGCGGAGCACGTCGCGCAGCCGCGCCCACTGCTGCTGCGCGAGCGCGCGGTCGACGCTGCGGCGCGTGCCCCAACGCGTCCGCGTGTGCGGGTTGGCGCCGCCCTTCACGCTGAAGTGGGCGGGGTCTCCCATCAGGACGGTGCGTCGGAAGCGAGGCGTCATGGGAGGATGCCCCGAGGGGCGAATCTAAAATCTAAACACCGTCCCCGCTTCAAGATCGCTGCCAGCGCATCTACGGCTCGGGGAAGCCCGGCGGGAGCGACTTCGGGTCGAGGCCGTCCTCGTGCTCGAGGTGGGCCTGGGGGATGGTGCAGTAGAGGGTCGAGGTGATGCCGGCGGGGCGGTCGTTGCCGCTCTTCTTGGTGCCGCCGAAGGGGAGCTTGCCGCTCGCGCCGATGGTGCCGCCGTTCCAGTTGAGGATCCCCGTCTCGATGCGGCCCACGCAGTGCTCGTAGACGGCGCGATCGGCGCTCATCACCGAGGCCGCGAGGCCGTAGTCGGAGTCGTTCACGGCCGCGATGGCCTCGTCGAGGTCGTCGACGGCGTAGAGCGCGGCCTCGGGTCCGAAGATCTCCTCGCGCTGCACGGGGTGGGACTGGTCGAGGCTCGCGAAGCGCACCAGCGAGGGCGCGATGTAGGGGGCCAGCCGGTTGGTCTCGCCGCGGAAGATGCGCTCGCCGCCTGCCTCGGTGGCGTCGGCGCGGAAGCGGGTGACGCGCTCGAAGGCGGCGCGCGAGATGAGCGGGCCCATGAAGACGCCCGGCTCGAGCGGCGGACCGATCACGAGGCCGCCGAGCTGCTTGGCGAGGCGATCGCTGAATTCGTCGAGCCGGCGCCGCGCCACGAAGATGCGCGAGAGCGAGGAGCAGCGCTGCCCGGTGGTGGCCGCGATCGAGAGGGCGGCCTCGGCCACGGCGAGCCGGAGGTCGGCGTCCTCCCAGACGATCATGCCGTTCTTGCCGCCGAGCTCGAGCGCCAGCAGCTTGCCCGGCTGGTCGAGGGTGGCCTCCTGGAGCTGGCGGCCGACCGCCCAGGAGCCGGTGAAGAGCACGCCGTCGACTTCGGGATGCGTCGCGAGGGCGTGGCCGGTCTCGGCGCGGCCGTGCACGAGCTCGAATACGCCGCGTGGCAGCCCGGCGTCGCGGAAGCAGCGCCAGAGCGCCTCGCCCACGGCCGGCGCCAGGTCGCTCGGCTTGAACACGACGCAGTTGCCGGTGGCGAGCGCCGGCACGATGTGGCCGTTCGGGAGGTGGGCCGGGAAGTTGAAGGGGCCGAGCACCGCGAGCACGCCGCGCGGATGGAAGCTCGCGCGTGCGCCCGGGCCGGCCTGCTGGGTGCGCACGTGGGCCATGCCCGCGCCGAGCGTCGCCTCCACCTTGGCGGCGAGCAGACCGGCCTCGGAGCGGGCGTCCCAGAGCGCCTTCCCGACCTCGCGCGCGATCAGCTGCGCGAGCTCGTCCCGGCGTTCGCCCGCGAGCGCCGCGAAGCGCTGCAGCACGGCGGCGCGGGCCTCGACGCCGGCGTCGCGCCAGGCCGGGAACGCCTTGCGGGCGCGCATCACGGCCTCGTCGATGGCGTCGGCGCCCCAGACGGCGAAGCGCCCCAGCTCGTCGGCGGGATCGGCGGGCGAGACGCTCCGGATGTGATCGTTCACTGGGCCCTCTCCTCGCCTCACGGGAGCGGCGTCACGCTGACGCGGTCGCCGCTCGCGACGCCGAGGGCCTCGCGGCAGGCGGCCGACACCACCGGCGCTCCCTCCTCGTCGACCGGCACGACCGTGGCGCGGAAGGCGCCGCGTGCCTCGGTGGAGAGCAGGGCGAGGGTCTTGGCCTCCGAGAGCTCGCTCGGGCGGGGCTTGCCCGGCAGCACCAGCTCGCGCCGCTCGCGCACGGAGACCACGGCGTCGCGCGCGGCGCCGTAGTAGGGCCCGCCGTCGAAGGGATCGACCTGGTTCATGGGCTGGAAGCCGATCTTCTCGAGGATGCGGACCGCGGCCTTCGCACTCTCCGCGGGCTCGCCGATCACCTTCTGCACCTCTTCGGGGAAGAGCGTCACGTAGACCGGCTCCTGCGGGAAGAGGTCCGCGATGAACTGCTTGGTGCGCGCCGAGAGATGGTCGGCCTCGCGGTAGGGGAGGTCGGTGAAGCGCGCGCCGAAGGCCTCCCACAGGCGGTTGCGGCCCTGCGCGTCGAAGGGGGAGAGCATCTCGGCGATGAGCTGGCGCTCGAAGCGCTCCGGGTGCGCCGAGATGAAGGCGAAGCGCACGATGGAGAGCGCCTTGCCGCACTTCCCGGGGTGGCCGCGGTAGGCCGGGTCGAGGATCAGGCCGCCCACCTCGGTGGGCCCGTCGTCGGTCGAGCGCAGGCGGAGCTTCTTGTGCACGAAGCGCTTGCGGAGCTCCGGGCTGCGGCGCTCCTCGTACGACACCTCGAGCCAGTAGTAGGGCGCTTCGGGCCGGCCGATCTTCCCGAGGATCGAGGAGGTGCCGACCACGCGGCCGGCCTCCTGGTCCTCGAGCACGAAGACGTAGACGCCGTCGCGCCGGTCCAGGGCGCCGCCGCCGTGGACGGCGCCGAAGGAGCGCTCGGAGAGGGCGATGCGCTCCGCCAGGAACTCGCGGTCGCGCGGCAGGTTCACGGAGTCGAGCTGCGAGGCCAGCGCGAGCAGGTCGTCGAGATCGTGCGCAGCGACCGGGCGGAGCGTCAGCATCGCTCGTGCTCCTCGGCCACGCGCGCGAGGGCGCGGCCCAGCATCTCGAACCCGGCCACCAGCTCCACGTTCGTGGTGTTGACGGGCGGGAGCAGGCGCAGCTTCGTGGGCCCGGCCCCGGCGCTGAACAGCAGCAGGCCCTCGTCGAGCGCAGCGTGCAGCACGGCGTTCACGACGGCCGGGCTGCCGTCGAAGGGCGTGAAGGCCCACATGGCACCGACGCCGTCCACGTCCCGGACCGCGCCGGGCAGGGTGCGCTCCAGCACGGCGATCTGCTGCCGCATGCGACGGCCGAGCAGGGCGATGCGGCCATCGGGGCCCAGGAAGCGCTCGCGCTCGAGCCGCTCGATCATGCGGGCGGCCACCGAGAGGCCCACCGAGGAGCCCGCATAGGTGCCCGAGATCAGCCCGGGCTTCGGGTTGTAGCCGGCGCGGAACAGCACGGCGCTCCCCTGGAGCGCCTTTCCGGCCGTGACCACGTCCACGTACTTGTCGAGCCCGTAGCTGCGGTGCGCGAAGAGCTCGCCGGTGCGCGCGTAGGTCTGCACCTCGTCCACCCAGACGGCGATCCGGGCCTTCTTGCAGCGCTCCATCAGGGCCACGAAGAACTCGCGCGGCGCCGTCCGGATGCCCCCTTCCCCCTGCACCAGCTCGAACAGCATCGCGGCGACGCGGCCCTCGTGGCGCACCAGGTGCTGGTCGAGCCGATCGAGGCTGCGTGCAACCGAAGCGGGCTGCTTGGGGTCGAAGAAGGGCACGGTCAGCTGGATGCCGCGGAGCGGCAGGCCCTCGCGGAACGCGGGCTTGTCGGTGAGCTCGGCCAGCGTGGTGGTGCGGCCCGCGAAGGCCCCCTCGAACACCACGATGTGGTCCGCAGGCGTGTGCTTCTGCCAGATCAGCTTGAGCGCGTTCTCGTTGGCGGCCGCGCCGGAGAGGGAGAACCAGACGTGACGCAGTCGCTTGGCCGCATGCCGGCGCAGCAGACGCCCGAGCTTGAGCTGCTCGAGCCCGGGCACCAGGTTCCCCTGGAAGACGGGGGTGGCGGCGGCGGTGTGGGCCGCCGTCTCGAGCAGCGCGGGGTCGCCGTGGCCGAAGGCGTAGACGCCGATGCCGCCGATCCAATCGAGCACGCGCCGTCCGTCGGCGAGGCGCAGGTAGGCGCCCTCGGCGGGCCCGCCGAGCAGCAGGGGCAGCGCGAGCGGACGCCCGCGCTGCTTGCCGAGCGCGTCCACGGCACGCTGATAGGCCGCGGGGCTCAGCGTGCGGCGCGCGCGCTCCTGCGTCGCCGCGTCCACGAGCGCCGTAGCGGCGTCGCGCGAACGCGAACGGCGTTCAGCCAGAGGAGCTCGCGGCCGGCGTCCCATGCCTCGAACCTATCGACCGTTCGCGCGGGCACCCTGTACCGCATTCGGAACCGGGTGAGGGCAATCCGCCACACCCCTTTCGAGTCGCTACTCTTCAGTGCTCGTCGGGGGGTGAGGGCCGGCCCGGGCCCTGCCGTCTCCCTCCGGCGCACGGGAGGTTTCACCTCCCGCAGGCGGGAGCCGATGACACCGAGGATGAAGGACGCGGAAGAGGTGCCGCGACGGCGGATGCGCCGTCGCACGCGAGAGGAGCGGGGTCGCCACGCCGAGCGGCGTGAGGCCCTCGCCGCGGCCATTCCCTACCTGGCGATGGTGAAGGCGCCGAGCGTGCCGCGCGCGCAGAAGCGCGTGGGTCACACGCTCAACGCCGCCACCTACAACGTGCACCGCTGGGCGGGGCTCAACGGGGCGAGCGGGCCGGATGCGGCGCGCGCCGGCTTCGTGATCTCGGAGCTGGATGCCGACGTGATCGCACTCCAGGAGGTGCTGCGTCCCTTCGAGGAGGAGGACCCGCTTCCGCGCCTGGCCGATGCGCTGCACCTGCATCTCGCCTTCGTGGCCACCCGCGTGCACCGGCGCGGCGAGATCGGCAACGCGATCCTCTCGCGCTGGCCCATCACCAGCGTGTTCACGCTCGACCTCTCGTTCTCCCGCGTCGAGCGGCGCTCGGCGGTGGTCGCGCAGTTCCAGAGCGACGCCGGGCCGTTCTCGGTCGTTGCGACGCACCTGGCGCTGGTGGACCGCACGCGCCGCCGCCAGGTCGAGTCGATCCTCGGCCACCCGCAGCTCCAGGGGACGGTGCTGCTGCTGGGCGACATGAACGCGTGGCGCCGCTGCAAGGCCACGCGCGCGCTCGAGAAGTCGCTGGCCGGCGAGGGCGAGATCGAGTGGCCGCGCTCGTTCCCGGCGGCGCGCCCGATCCTCGCGCTGGACCGCATCTACGCGCGCGGCGCCAAGATCGAGCGCGTCACCGCGCACGTCAGTGCTGCGGCGCGCTGGGCCTCGGACCACCTGCCCGTCGTGGCACAGCTCCGGCTCGGCCCGGGCTGAGCCGCACTCCCTCGGGGCGGCTATGGTCGAGGCGTGACGCGCCTCGCCCCGCTCCTGCTCGCCCTGATCGGGGCGCTCGGCTGCGCCGCCATCGAGGGCCACCGGTCCTTCGAGGCGGGCAACCGCGCGCTCGACCGAGGTGACGCCAGCGCGGCCATCGCCGCGTTCGAGCGTGCCGCCACGCTGGTGCCCGAGGCCTCCGAGGTCCAGAACCACCTCGGGGTCGCGTACACGGCGGCCGGTCGCGACGCAGAGGCGCTCGCGGCCTTCGAGCGGGCCGTTGCGCTCGACTGTGACAACCAGGCAGCCGTTACCAACCTCGACGCTGCGCGCGCGCGCAACGCCGCGGGGCCGACGGCGGCGCGCGCCCCCGAGCGCCGTTGAACGGCCCCCGACCATCCCGTACGGTCCGACCCATGGCCCACGAACTCGAGCACAAGGCGCTCGCCCGCTACCTCGAGGGGCACAACCTGAAGCACACGAAGCAGCGGGAGGCGATCCTCGAGATCTTCCTCGGCCAGAAGGGCCACGTGACCGGGGAGGACCTCTACCAGGCGGTGCGCGAAAAGCACCCCCAGATCGGCTACACCACCGTCTACCGGACCATGAAGCTGCTCTGCGAGGCGGGTCTCGCCAGCGAGCGCCACTTCGACGACGGCGTCACGCGCTTCGAGATCGAGCACGAGCACCACGACCACCTGGTCTGCACGCGCTGTGGAAAGATCGTGGAGTTCGAGTGCTCGATGATCGAGCAGGCCCAGAACGACATCGTGAAGCGCTACGGCTTCCGCTTGCTGCGGCATCGCCACGAGCTGTACGGGCATTGCCCGGATTGCCTCGACGAGAAGAAGAAGCCCAGGCGCTGAGCGCAGCCGCTGCGAGTCAGCAAGAGGGCACAGCCCAGGAGGTACGTCATGGCCGCGAAGAAGGTCCGTTACGTCGCGCTGAAGGTGCCGAGCCGCGCCGGGCAGGGCGCCGCCGTGCTGGAGGCCGTCGCCAAGGCGGGCATCAACCTGCAGGCGTTCTGTGGCTTCCCGGAGGGCGGTCGCGCGCAGATCGACCTGGTGACGGACGACGTCACCAAGCTGCGGCGCGTGGCGAAGCAGGAGGGCTGGCGCCTGTCGCCCGTGAAGCGCGGCTTCCTGGTCCAGGGCCGCGATCGTGTGGGCGCCGTGCATCGCGAGCTGCGCAAGCTGGCGAAGGTCGGCGTCAACGTCCGGGCCGTCCAGGCGGTTGCGGCGGGCGGCCGCCGCTTCGGCATGATCCTGTGGGTGAAGCCGGCCGACTACGCGAAGGCGGC
>JBFIYM010000014.1:0-41446 GCA_041605395.1 Myxococcota bacterium
ATGTAGCTGACGCCGCGGTCGAGCGCGGCGCGCACGAGATCGCTGCCCTTGTCGCCCTTGATGCGCCCGGCGCCCATCACGACGTCGGAGACCTTCCAGCCGGTGCGGCCGAGCGTGCGATACGCCTTTACGCGCGCGCCCTTCCAGTGCTCCGGGTAGCTCGGGTGGGTCTTCTCCACGTCCGCCTGGATGCCGGCATTCACCGGCCGCCAGCCGGTGTCGCTGCGGCCCCAGCCGTAGAGTGACCGCGCCGTCGCAGCCGCCGTCGCGGCGAGCCCTGCGCCCACGGCGGCGAGGGCCCCGCTGGCCACCCCGGTCAGGACGCGACGGCGCTCGGGGTCCGCGTTCGCGCGCACGCCCCGGCGTGCCGCGGTGAAGGCGACGCCCATCGCGAGCAGCAGGCCCAGCACCAGCCAGAAGACGCCGGCGATGGCGTTCTGCCCCGTGTAGCCGAGGCCGCGGAACAGCGCCTCGATGGCGCTGCCACCCGGGTAGGCGGTCCAATCGAAGCCGATCACGAGCCCGTAGAGGATCGGGCCGAGCGCGAAGTAGCCGAAGCCCAGCACCCCGAGCGTCCACAGCCCGAAACGCCTCCACCGCCTGCCCATGCCGCGCCCTCCTGCCCGAGACCCCGGCAGTATAGGGGGGGAGCGACCTGGGTCAGGGGCCCTCGCGCCGGAGCTTCTCCGCGCTGGCGGCGAGCTGCGGCAGGTCGTTCGCACGGCGGAGGCCCAGCCACACGTCGGTACGGGCCGCGTGAGCGGCCTCGAGCCGGGCCCGCAGCGCGCTCCAGTCGCCGCGCTCGCAGTCGTGGAGAAAGGCGATGCGCGGCTCGGCGTCGCTGGCGACGCTCGCCCAGGCCGCGAGGTAGGGCGCGGGGTCCGTGTCGGCCTCCACCGCCACGCCGACGCCGAGCTCGGCGGCGCGAGCCAGCGCCTCGGCGCTGCGGGCGCCGACCCAGAGCGGCGGCCCGTCGGGTTGGACGGGCTTCGGGTGCACCTCGATCTCTCCGCAGCGGAAGTGCTCGCCCTCGAAACGAACCGGTCCCGCGCGCCAGGCGCGGCGCAGCACCTCGAGCGCCTCTTCGAAGCGCCTCGCGCGCTCGCGGAGCTCCAGGCCGAAACCACCGAACGCCTCGGCCTCCGCCCCCAGCCCGACACCCAGCTCGAGGCGCCCACCCGAGAGCGCATCGAGCGTGGCCGCGTCCTCGGCCACGCGAAGCGGGTGGTGCAGCGGCAGCGCGAGCAGACCCGTCGCCACGCGCAAGGTGCGCGACGCGGCGGCGGCGGCGGCGCAGGCGGGCAGCGCCGCCGGCATCCCCCCTTCGGCGGAGAGGAGCTCGGGAACCACCAACAGCTCGAAGCCGAGCGATTCGGCCTGCGCGGCCACGGCCGGGAGCGAGGCCAGCTGCGCGGCGGCTTCGGCTGCCGGGGCCTGGACACGCACACCGATCCGCATCCCGCGAAGCGTCGCTGATGCGAGGCGGCCCGGCTATGCTGCCCGTTCCCCGACCCGCCGGAACCCCTCGATGGCCGAACCGCTCGTGCTCCCGGATCCCCGCTCGCTCCGTGATTGGGTCGGCAAGAAGCTCGGCACCTCCGACTGGCTCGAGATGAGCCAGGAGCGGATCGACCTCTTCGCCGAGGCCACGGGCGACAAGCAGTGGATCCACGTGGACGCCGAGCGTGCGGCCCGCGAGTCGCCGTTCGGCGGCACGGTCGCCCACGGGCACCTGACACTCTCGCTCGCCCCGTTCTTCTTCCATCAGATCGTCGAGGTGAAGGGCGTCCGCATGATGGTGAACCCCGGCATCGAGCACATGCGGCTGCGCGCGCCCGTCCGCGCCGGCGACCGCGTGCGCATGCACGCCACCCTGAAGGACCTGCGGGAGATCCCGGGCGGCGGCGTGCGGGCCGTGCTCACCCTCCAGTTCGAGGTCGAAGGCCAGAAACGGCCGGCCGCCTTCGGCGACGCGGCGCTGGTCTACTATCCAGAGCAGCCGTGAAGATCGCCCTCGCGCAGGTGAACCCGACCGTCGGCGACCTCGCCGGAAACCGGCGTCTGGTCGAGGAGGCGGCCCAGCGCGCTGCCGGTCTCGGCGCCGAGCTGGTCGTGCTGCCCGAGCTCGCGCTCACGGGCTACCCGCCGCTCGACCTCCTCGAGCGCGACGGCTTCGTGCGCGACCAGCTGGCCGAGCTGGACGCGCTCGGGCCGGCCTCCCGGGGCATCGCCATCGCGCTCGGGGCGGCGCTTCCCGTCTCGCGCCGCGGCGGCAAGCAGCTCGCGAACGCGGCCGTGCTGCTCCAGGGCGGTGCGCGCACCGTCTCCCAGGCCAAGACGCTGCTTCCGACCTACGACGTCTTCGACGAGAACCGCTACTTCGTGCCCGCCGAGGAACGGGGGCCGCTCGGACAGGTCGGGGACCACGCCGTGGGCCTCACCGTCTGCGAGGACGCCTGGGTCGACGAGCACGACTATGCGCTCGACCCGGTCGGCGAGCTGGCGCGGGCCGGGGCCGGGCTGGTGCTGAACCTGTCGGCCTCGCCGTTTCACGCCGGCAAGGCGGCCGAGCGGCGCCGCCTGTTCGCGGACCTCGCGGCGAAACGGCGGGTGCCGCTGGTCTTCGTCAACCAGGTGGGCGGGAACGACGAGCTGGTCTTCGACGGCGGCTCCTTCGTGGTGGACGCCGAGGGCCGCGTGCGCGCCCACCTCCCGCTGTTCGAGACGGCGCTCGAGGTGGTCGACCTCGACACGGCGCCGGCCGTGCGGCTCGAGGACGTCCACGACCCCTCGCGCGCCGAGCAGCTCGCCGCCGCCCTCGCGCTCGGCATCCACGACTATTTCTGGAAGCAGAAGCTTCCGCCCGGCGCCGTGATCGGGCTCTCGGGCGGCGTGGACTCGGCCGTCACGGCCTGGCTCGCCGCGAAGGCCCTCGGCCCCGACCGCGTGCTGGGCGTGGCGATGCCGGGCCCGTTCTCGTCCGAGCACAGCGTGGCCGATGCGCTGGCGTTGGCCAGGAACCTCGGCATCGAGGTGCGCACCGTCGACATCGGGCCCGTCTACGAAGCCTACCGCGGCGTGTTCGAGCAGCTGTTCGGTCGGCGCGACGACTACGGCCTGGCGCAGCAGAACATCCAGTCGCGCATCCGCGGCGCCATTCTGATGGCGATCTCGAACGCCGAGCACCGTCTCGTGCTCGCGACGGGCAACAAGAGCGAGCTCTCGGTGGGCTACTGCACCCTCTACGGCGACACCGTGGGCGGGCTCGCCGTGCTCGGCGACGTCTTCAAGCGCGACGTCTACGCCCTGGCGCGCCTCGCGAACGTCGAGCGGGAGCAGATCCCGTGGAGCACGATCGAGAAGCCGCCGTCCGCCGAGCTCGCCCCCGACCAGCTCGACAGCGACGACCTGCCGCCGTACGACGTGCTCGACGCCGTGCTCGAGCAGGCCGTGGAGCACGGCCTCGGCGTGGCCAGCGTGAAGCCGCCGGCCGGCGTGTCGCGGGAGACCGCGGCCGGCATCCTGCACCGGGTCGATCGGAACGAGTACAAGCGCCGGCAGTCACCGCTCGTCCTGCGGGTTTCACCGAAGGCGTTCGGCTCGGGTCGACGGCTCCCGATCGTGCACCGCTACACGCTGTAGGCGGGCCGTGCGCGCACACTCCGCCCGCTACCCGTTGCTGCTGCTCGGACTGCTCTCGATCGAGTTCGTGGTGCTGGCCGTGAACCCGGTGTCGCGCTCCACCTGGCTGCTCGAGAACCTGCTTTCCGTCGCGCTCGTCGCCGTCCTCGTTGCGACCTACCGGAGCTTCCGCCTCTCGCGCGTCTCCTACACGATGATCTTCCTGTTCCTGGTGCTGCACGAGATCGGTTCGCACTACACCTACTCGCTGGTGCCCTACGATGAACTCTGGCAGCGGGTCTCCGGAGCCTCGCTGAACGAGGCGCTGGGCTTCGAGCGCAACCACTTCGACCGTTTCATCCACTTCGCCTACGGCCTGCTCTTCGCCTATCCGATCCGCGAGGTCTTCCTGCGGGTCGTCGCCGTGCGCGGCTTCTGGGGCTACGTGCTGCCGCTCGACGTCACCATGTCCACCTCGATGATCTACGAGCTGATCGAGTGGGGCGCCGCCGCGACGTTCGGCGGCGACACGGGGCAGGCCTACCTCGGCACCCAGGGCGACGTCTGGGACGCGCACAAGGACATGGCCCTCGCGAGCCTGGGCGCCCTGCTCGCCATGGGCGTCACCCTCGCCATCAACCGCACGCTCCAGCGCGACTTCAACGCCGAGTGGGCCGACAGCCTGCGCGTCAAGCAGGAGGCGCCGCTCGGTGAGGAGGCGCTGGCGGAGATGCTAGAGCCGCCGCGGAGCGGCGAGCGCTGAGCCGCCGCGGAGCGGCGAGCAGTCATCAGGACGGGCGAAGCCCTGACCAGAATCCCAAGGCCTGAAACAGGGCCTGGCGGCCAAGTCTTTCTGATCGCGCTGCGCGTCGCTCCGCGCGCGTCGCTCCGCGCGCTAGGCGGCTGAGTCCTGCGTCACCGTGCGTACGTGCTCGGCGCGGGCGCCGCGCGGGCCTTCCTGGATCACGTACTCGACGGCATCGCCCTCGGCGACCGAATCGTAGTCCGAGCCGGCCATGCCCGAGCGGTGGAAGAAGACCTCCTTGCCGTCCTCACCGCGGATGAAGCCGAAGCCCCGGTCGCGCACCATCTTCTTGATGCGGCCGCGCGACTTAGGGCCGGTCGGCGCGCTGGTCACGGGGCCGGAGCGGCGCGCGCCGGCGCGGCCTCCGCGGCGGCCACTACGGCGCGCTCCGGAGTAGCCGCCGATCGCGAACTCGGAGAGGAACAGCTCGGTCTTGACCGTGAGCGGCTCGTGCCCGCTGGTCTCGGCCTCGAGCAGGATCTCGGTCTGCTCGACCTCGACGACCGTGTAGCGAAGCCCGGTGTTCTTGTGGGTGCAGGCGGCGCCCGGCTCGATCTCGTCGAGATTCAGCATGGCAAGACCTCGGACGCGTCCGGTGGGGCACGCGGGAAGGGGGCACGCGCGAGCGGTCACCCGCGGGGCGCGAGCCGGGCAAGTTAGAGGATGACCCCGAACCGGTCAAATCGCGTCCTGGGCTGGCTACGCTGCGCGCCGATGAGGCTGCTCGTCGCCGCCCTGCTCGCCCTCGCCTGCGCCGGGCGCGACCCCGGGCCCCCCGTGCTCCGCGTCGGAACCAGCGGCGACTACCTGCCGTTCAGCGGGCTCGAGGCCGACGGGCGGCGCACGGGCTTCGACGTGGAGCTGGTCCGGCGCTTCGCCCGGGCGCGTGGGGCGCGGGTGCGCTGGGTCCCCGTGCGCTGGGCGACCCTCCAGGCGGACCTGGTGGCCGGCCGCTTCGACCTGGTGGCGAGCGGCGTGACGGTGCGGCCGGAGCGCTCGCTCGCGGGTCGCTTCGGCCCGCCCACCGCGAGCGCCGGAACCGTCGCGCTGGTGCGCGGCGTCGTGGACCCCGGACGGCCGGGCGTCCGCATCGCCGTCAACCGGGGTGGGCACCTGGAGCGCGTGACCCGACGGCTGTTCCCGCAGGCGCGCATCCTGACGCAGACGCCGAACCGGGCCGTGCGCGAAGCGCTCCTCGCGGGCGCCGTGGACGTCGCCATCACCGACACCACGGAGGCGCCCTACTGGCTCGCGGGCACCGAGGGCCTCACCGCCCGGGGCCCGTTCACGCGCGACTGGAAGGCGTGGTGGCTACCGAGCGATGCGCGAGCGCTCGCGCGCGAGGTCGACGCCTGGCTGCTGGCGCGCGAGGCCGACGGCTCGCTGGCTGCGCTGCGCGAGCGCCATTTCGCGGAGCCCGTCGCGGCGACGGCGACCCCCCTCGTCTCCCTCGCCGCGGCCGTCGAGGAGCGCCTGGCCCTGATGCCGCTGGTGGCGGAGGCAAAGCGACGAAGCGGAACCCCGGTCGAGGTGCCGGCACAGGAAGCGCGCGTCCTCGATGCGGCCGTCGCCGCGATGCAGAGCGCTGCCGCGGAGTCCGCACTCCCGGCGCCGGACGCGGCGGCCACGCGTGCCTTCTTCGCGTCGTTGATCGCCGCCGCGCGCGCGGTGCAGGAGCACACGCTCGCCACGCTTCCAACGCCGGGTGGGCCGGAGGGCCCCGCGGACGAGCCCCCCGACCTCGCGCGCGAGCTGCGGCCGGCGCTGGCGCGCATCAGCGAGCGCATCGCCTGGCTGCTCGTGCGACTCCCGGCCGACCTGGCCGCCGACCAGGCACGCGACGCCTTCGCGTCGCTCTCGATTCCGGGCCTCGACGACGCGCACCGCGACCGCATCGCCGCGTCTCTCGTCGGGCTCGCGGCCGCACCTCGCGGGCAGCCGGAGTAGCGGCTCAGCCGTCTTTGGCCGGGGCGCCCGGTTCGGCGCTTCCGATCGAGATCTTCACGCGGCTGGGTTGCACGCTCGTCACCTCGAGCCCGTCGGGATGCGCGACCAGCTCGGGGGAGACCGAGAAGCTCCGGCGCCCGAGCCGGGCGAGCAGCGCGTCGACCCGCACCTCGACCTGGCCCTGACGGGCGAGCACCAGGTCGCGGCGCCGCCCGGTCAGGCGCACCGTCACGGTCTTGGGCTCGATCGCCTCGAGGCGGAACTCCTCGGGGAGCTTCTCCACGATCACGGGCGCCTCGACCTCCGCTTCGGTCACCACGGAGCCCGGCACCTGCACCACCCAGAGGCCGGCCGCGATGCCGACGGCCAGCAGCGCGTCCCGGAAGCGCGGCTGGAGCCAGCCCCGCCCCTGGGGCTCCCGGGGCGGGCGCCGGTGGCGGCGGAGCTCGATGGCCAGCGCCCGCGGCCGCCCCACCTCGCGCAGCCGTCCGCCGCTCGCGATCGAGATCGTGCCGCGCTCCTCGGAGACGACCACGCAGAGCGCATCGGTCCGCTCCGAGAGCCCGAGTGCCGCCGCGTGCCGCGTGCCGACCCCGACCAGCTGGTCGCGGTCCGCCGACAGCGGCAGGTGCAGCGCGAAGCGGCTCACTCGATCGCCCGAGAGCACGACGGCGCCGTCGTGTCCCGGTGAGCTGTCGTCGAAGAGGGAGAGGAGGAGCGGCTCCGAGATGCGCCCGTCGAGCTCGATGCCGCCCTCGACGTGCCGGTCGATCGGCTCGCGGCCCGGCACCACCACGAGCGCGCCGGTCCGCTTGGCCGCGAGCTGCTCGATCGCGCTCACCAGGACCTCGATCGGCCCTGCGCCCGTGACCTCCTCGACGCGCCGGCGCGAGACCCAGGCGCCTACCTGCTCGAAGATCCGGCGCAGGTCGTCCTGGAACACGACCACGATCACGAGCACGAGCACCGCGAAGAAGGCCTGGAAGATCGCGGCGGTGAGGCCCAGCCCGAACTGGCGCGCCACGAGATAGATGCCGAACAGCGTGGCGAGCCCGAGCATCGCGGGCCGCGCCCGGGTGCGCCGCACGAGCCTGAGGCCCACCCAGGCCAGGACGGCGACCACGCCGATGTCGATCAGATCGAGCAGCCCGACGTCGCGGAGCAGCTCGATCATCCGGCCGCCTCGAGCAGGGGCTCGATGCGCTCGAGCCGCAAGCGCTGCACGCGGCGCCGTGCCACCTCGAGCACCGTGGCGCGGTAGGGGCCGACGTCGATCTTGTCTCCCCGGCGCGGGAGCCGGCCGAGGCGTGCGGTCACGTGCCCGCCGATGGTGTCGGCCTCCTCGTCCTCCTCCCGATCGAGCTCGAAGTCGAGCCGATCGCAGACCTCGGGCAGGGAAATGCGCCCGGAGAGCTCGTAGGTGCCCTTCTCCGACTCCACCAGCTCCGGGTGGTCCTCGTCGAACTCGTCGCCGAGCGGGCCGACGATCTCCTCGAGTGCGTCCTCGCGGAAGGCGAGGCCGATCACGGTGCCGCGCTCGTCCAACACCGCCGCGGAGTGCGCGCGTTGACGCTGCAGCTCGAGCAGGAAGTCGGAGAGCGGCATGGTCTCGGTCACGAACATCACCTCGCGGACCAGCGCGCGGAGATCGGGCTTCTCGCCCTTCAACATGGCCTCGCGAACGTCGCGTGCGTTGATGAAGCCCACGATGGTGTCGAGGCCTCGCTCGCAGAGCGGGTAGCGGGTGTGGTGCGTCTCGCGCACGACGCGCGCGCACTCCTCGAAAGGCCACTCGAGCGAGAGGTAGATCGCATCCACGCGCGGCAGGATGATGTGGCGCACCTCGAGATCGACCATGCGCAGCACGTTCTCCGAAAGCTCCTGCGCGCGAGGCGTGATGTGCCCGTGGCGCGCCGACAGGCTGAGAATGCTGCGAATCTCCTCGGCCGAGTGGCTGCCCTCGAGGTCGTCCTCGTGCGGCAGCCCGAGCACGCGCAGGATCCCGTTCGAGATCGCGTTGATCGCCGTGATGAAGGGGCCGAAGACCACCGTGAAGAAACGCAGCGGCAGGGCGCTGCGCAACGCCCCCTGCTCGGGCCGACGCAGCGCCCACATCTTCGGCGCCTGCTCGCCGACCGTCATGTGGAGAGTCGTGATCACGGCGAACGCCAGGGTGAAGGAGACGATGTGGAGCCAGACCGCATCCGCGGCGACGGGCAATCCGACCGCCGCGGCGAGCGCCAGCAACAGCACCGAAACCGCCGGCTCGCCGAGCGCACCGAGCGCCAGGCTGGCCAGGGTGATGCCGAGCTGGCAGCCCGACAGGTAGCGGTCGAGGCGTGACAGGATGTGACGGGCGACACGGGCCGAGCGGCTTCCGTCCCGCGCGAGCTGCTCGATGCGCGCCGTGCGGGCCTTCACCAGCGCGAACTCGGCGGCCACGAAGAAGCCGTTCAGGAGCACGAAGAAGAGCGTCGCCCCGAGTCGCCAAGCCACGCCGAACCAGTCGAGCGCGACGGGCTCGCTCAAGAGATCGGCCCGGAGCGCGAGCTCACGGGAACACCCCGCGGCGCCGCTTGGCCTCGGTGACCCGCTCGATGCCGCGCATCAGCGCCGCCGTGCGCAGCCCGACGCCTCGCTCGCGCGCGACCCCCCAGACGTCCTTCGAGGCACGCTGCATCAGCCGGATCAGGCGGTCGTTGACCTCCTGCTCGCTCCAGAAGAACTGCTGCGCACCCTGCACCCACTCGAAGTAGGAGACGGTCACGCCCCCCGCGTTGGCGAGAATGTCCGGCACGACCGTGATGCCGCGCTCCGCCAGGATGCGGTCGGCCACGATGCTGGTGGGGCCGTTCGCCGCTTCGACGACGAGCTGGGCCTGGATGCGGCCGGCGTTCTCTTCCGTGATCTGGTTCTGCACTGCGGCGGGGATCAGCACCTCGCACGGCAGCTCGAGCAGCGCCTCGTTGCTCACGCTCTCGGCGCCCGGCATGCCCTTCAGCTCCCGGTTCTCGGCGAGCCAGCGACCCACCTGCGTCAGGTCGAGCCCACCCGGGGCGTAGATCCCGCCGCTCACGTCGGAGATCCCCACGACCGTCGCGCCCTGCTGGGCGGCGATCTCGGCGGCGGCCCGACCCACCTGGCCGTAGCCCTGCACCACGACCCGGGCCTCGTCGAGGACCAGATCGAGCTCGCGGCAGGCCTCGATCATGCACGTCACGACGCCGCGGCCCGTGGCCTCGCGCCGGCCATGGGACCCGCCGATCTCGATCGGCTTGCCGGTGACGACCCCGGGCACGGCGTAGCCGCGCTGCTGCGAGTAGGTGTCCATGATCCAGGACATCACCTGCTCGTCGGTGCCGAGGTCCGGCGCCGGGATGTCCCGCTCCGGCCCGATCATCTCGATGATCTCGGAGGTGTAGCGGCGCGTGATCCGCTGGAGCTCCGAGCGGGAGAGCTGGTGCGGGTTGATGCGCACCCCGCCCTTCGCGCCACCGAAGGGAAGCGCCATGATCGCGCACTTCCAGCTCATCCAGATCGCGAGTGCGGTCACCTCGCCGAGGTCCACGTCGAGGTCGTACCGGATGCCCCCCTTGGTCGGGCCCATCGTGAGCAGGTGCTGCACGCGATAGCCGAACACCGTGTCGACCGTGTCGTAGTCGTCGCGCCGGAAGGGGAAGGAGACGACGAGCGCACGTTGTGGCGTGCGCAGGCGCTCCCAGATGTTGTCGTCGAGCCCCATGGTCTCGGCGGTCTGGTCGAGCTGGGCGGCCGCCAGACGGTACATGGGCGAGTCCCACTCGAGCGCGTTGGACGACACGGCGGGCAGGCTAGCAATTTCGCGTTGGCGGCCGGGGCCTGGCAGCCCCGTCATCGCTCAACGCAGACGCTTGAGCGCGTTCGCGAGCGTCACCTTCCGCAGGTCCGTGTAGTGGAGCTCGCGTTCGCCCTCGCGTGCGCGCGTGGCCGGCGTTGCCGCCTTCTTCTTCGGCTTGGCCCGGGCCTTGGTGGCCCGCGGCTTGCTCGACTTCCGCGCCGGCTTTCGCTTCTTCACCATGCGAACTCTTTCCTCCCCCGAGGCGGCGCGCCTCAGCTTCCCGGGCGACCGAGCGCGCGCGCCAGCAGGCCGGCCAGGATGGGCAGCCCGAGGCAGACCGCATAGCGCACGAATGCGAAGCGCGCCCCGAGGATCGGCACTTCCCAGGCGACCAGCCGGTGCAGGGCGAGCAGCGACCAGGCCGAGACGTAGGCGACCACCGAGGGCAGGGAGGCCCCGGCCCCGAGCAGGGTCGCGGCAAAGGGCAGGGAGACGAACGGGCCGCCCGGGGTGGCGATCCCGGCGGCGGAGGCGAGCAGGATGCCGCGCAGGCCCGAGTCCTGGCCGAGCGCCCCCTGGATCCACTCGCGGGGAATCAGCACCTGCGCGAAGCCCGCGGCCAGGAAGGAGACGGCGATCAGGGCGGCGTAGCGCAGCAGCTGGTCCGCCCCCGCCCCGAGGCCGGCGCGGAGCAGCGACTCGCCGCCCCGCAGCCAGGCCAGGCCGGCGAGGGCCGCCAGCAGGCCGAGCATCCAGAACAGCTGCGCGTCCAACACGACCCTCCGGGCCGGGCGCGCCGGGGGGCCGCCCGCCATCAGTAGTAGGGGCAGCGCGTCCGGTGTCGCGGACGCGCCTTCACGCGAGGGCTCTGGCCGCGCGACCAGAGCAGGTGATCGAGCCGGCGCGGGGGAGCCCGCCAGCCGCGCCGGCCACAGGAGGCGGAGAGGCGCTCCACCGCGTGGAGGCCAGCGGCGCGGATCTCCACCTCGTCGGCGCTGCCGGACGGCAGCAGCTCCTCGCTGTCGATGCGCTTCGCGAGGTCGGGCGAGTAGACCAGGACGCCGAGGCTGCGCAGCACGTGGGGCACCAGGTTGTCCGCGAACAGCGTCAGATCGTCGAGATCCCCGAAGTGGCCGAGGCCGCGGCCACGGAGCGCCTGTGCCAGATCGGAGCAGGTGATCTGCGCGCGCTTGTAGAAGGGAACCTCGAAGCCCTCGTAGCGCGCCACGTCCTGGTAGAGCGGCATGCGCGCCAGGATGCCCACCAGCCGCTCTGCCGAGCCCCGCGCCTCTTCGACGGGGCCCGCGAAGCGCCCGTCGTAGCCCCGCGCAAGGAAGCTCCCGAGCTCGCGGAGCGCGCGCGCGAACAGCTGCATCAGCTCGCCGACCGGCGGCTCGAGCGTCTGGCCGAACAGGGCCGCGCAGTCCTCGGCCCGCAGGCGCTCGAGCGCGGATGCGCTCCAGGGCCCCTCCCGCACGAAGTGCTCGCGAAGCGCACCGGCGATGGTGAGGTAGCCCGAGAGCCCGGGGCGCTTTCGGAGGTGCGGGAACCAGCCCGAGCCGAAGTTGATGGCGTTGAGCGTGATCACGAAGGCGGCGGTCCGGTTGGCGTCCCCGAGGGCCTGCTGGCCGGGGTCGAGCGACGGCTCCGCCGGACGCTCCCGGGACAAAAGCGCCGCCAGCTCCTCCAGCGCCTCGTCGTCGACGCGCACGTGCCGGGCGCGGCGCGTCACCTCGGCGGCCGCCTCCCGGATCCTCGGGAAGAGAGGCGCTTCGTCGGCCTTCGGCGGCGCCGGCGTGCTCACGCGCCAGCCCCCCACACCTGGAGCGCGCCAGGCAGCGCCTCGATCGTCATCGGCAGCTGCGCGATCGGCTCCCCGTCGATCTCGCCGAGCGCAGGCGCGCCCTCGGGCTCGAGCTCGAGATGGCGTCCGCGGTGCAGCGTGACCCCGGGAACCGCGAGGTGGGTGCCGGAGTAGAGACGGGGCAGCTTCGTGATCAGCACGGCCTTCGAGAAGGCGGGGACGACCACCACGTCGAGTAGCCCGTCGTCCGGGCGGGCCTCCGGCGCCACGAGCATGCCGCCCCCGAAGTAGCGGCCGTTCGCGGCGGCCACGAGCGCGATCTCGTCGAGAGGGAGCGCCACGCCGTCGAGCCGGGCGCGCACCCGAGACGGGCGGAAGCGGGCCAGGCCGCGGAGCGTCCCGAGCAGGAAGGCGAGCCGCGCCCCGAGCGCCTTGCTGCCGAGCACGTTCCGCGTGACCACGCCGGAGAGACCGGCGCTGGCGACGTTCACGAAGTGGGATTGGTGGGTTGCGCCGTCGTCGCCCACGTAGCGCACGCGGCCCGCGTCGATGCGCCTTCCCTTGCCGGACGCGAGCGCCGCGACGGCGCCGTCGAGGTCGCGCGGGATCCCGAGGCTGCGGTGGAAGTCGGCGCCGGTTCCGAGGGGGAGGAAGGCGACCTCCGCGTAGGCGCCGAGGTCCGCACCGAGCAGGCCGCTGACCACTTCCGCGGCCGTGCCGTCCCCGCCGGCCACCACCAACCGCTCGACGCCGGCCCGAACCGCCTCGCGCGCGATGCGTTCCGCGTCGCGCGGCTGCCGGGTCCACACCAGCTCATAGGGCCCGAGCGCAGCGCGCAGGGCGCCCTCGAGGCGCCGCACGGTGCGTCGGGTGGAGCCCGCGGCGGCGACGGGGTTGGCGATCACGAGGGTGCGCGACGGCACGGGCGGAGCGTAGCCCGGCCTCCCTATTCTTCGCCCCGATGTGGCAGGGCTTCGGCATGACGCGGCGGCGCTGGGCCGGGCTGGTGATCGTCGCCCTCCTCCTCGGCGTGGCGCTCTACGCCCGCACCCGGCTGGGGATCTCCTGGGATCTCGAGGCGCTGCGCGCGTTCGTGGACGGCCTCGGCGCCTGGGCGCCCATCGTGTTCGTACTGCTCGTCTCGTTCCGCGTCGCGCTGGTGGTGCCTTCCCAGCTCGCGCTGATCGCGGGGGGAATCTGCTTCGGCACCGTGGGCGGCACCCTGTACGGCGCGGTGGGCCTGTTCCTCTCCGCCCTGATGGTCTTCACGCTGACCCGTTGGCTGGGCGCAGACGCGGTGCGAAGCCGCGTACCGGCCGGGGTGCAGCGCGCGCTCGCCGCCGCCGGCAGCCGCGGAGGCGCAGCGCTGGTCGCGATCGGAACCGGCTACCCGGTGGGCAACATCACCGGCTACCACGCCGCCGCCGCGCTCACCCCGATGCGGATGGACGTCTTCGCCCTGGCCGTCGGCGTCGGCTCCTTCGTGCGCGCTTGGACCTACGCCTTCTTCGGCAACGCCATCCTGGAGCGCAGCACCGGCGAGCTGCTCGTCATCGCGACCGCGGTCGGCGTGGCCGCCCTGCTGCTTCCCCTGCTCCACCCCCGCGTGCGACGCTGGGCGCGCGAGCGCTGGCGGGCGCTCCGCAGCGAAGGCCCGGCCTGAGCGGTCGTGCCGTGCCGGAAGCAACATGCCTCGGAGGAGGAGCCAGATGAGCGACTCGAAGGTCTACCCCCACGATCCGATCCAGGAGATCCAGCCCGACGTCTTCATGGTGCGCGGCAGCATCAAGATGAACCCGCTGATCACCCTCACGCGCAACATGGCCATCGTGCGGCATGCGGGTGAGCTCACGCTCGTCGATCCGATTCGCCTCTCCGCTGCCGAGGAGACGCGGCTCGAGGCGCTCGGAGCCGTGAAGCGGATCCTGCGGCTCGGGCCGCTGCACGGGGTCGACGACCCCTACTACCTGGAGCGCTACGGCGCCGAGCTCTGGGCGCCGGGCCCCTCGAATGCCTACCCCGAGCCGGAGCCGACGCTCGTGTTCGATGCGTCGACCGCGCTCCCCTTCCCGGACGCCGAGCTCTTCTGCTTCCAGGGGCTGAAGCAGCCGGAGGCGGCGCTGCTGCTGCGGCGGGGCAAGGGCCTCCTCATCACCTGCGACGCGATCCAGAACTACGGCGACTACCGCTTCAACAACCTGCCGGCGCGGCTCCTGCTGCCCTTCCTCGGCTTCCCCAAGACGACCCTCGTCGGGCCCGTGTGGGTGAAGCTGATGACGCCCGAGGGCGGGAACCTCGAGAGCGAGTTCCGGCGGCTGCTCGGGCTCCAGTTCGACCAGCTGCTCTCGGCGCACGGAAGCCTGCTCGAGACGGGCGCGCACGAGGCCTGCGAGCGGGCGGTCGAGAAGATGTTCGCGCGCTGAGGCCGCCCGGCCGCGAGCAGGCCGAGCGTACGCTGCCGCGCGCGGTCAGCTCCGCAGCACGTTCAGCGCCGAGCCCGCCTTGAACCAGCCGATCTGGTCCGGGTTCAGCGTGTGGCGCACGTCGAACTCGTCGCGCGAGCCGTCGGCGTGCGTGAGCGCGACGCGAAGCGTCTTGCCGGGCGCCAGCTCGGCCAGGCCGAGCACGCTGACGCGGTCGTCCTCCCGCACCTTCTCGTAGTCGGCCGGGTCCGCGAAGGTGAGCGGCAGCACGCCCTGCTTCTTGAGGTTGGTCTCGTGGATCCTCGCGAAGCTCCGCACGATGACGGCGGCGCAGCCGAGCCAGCGCGGCTCCATCGCCGCGTGCTCGCGCGAGGAGCCCTCGCCGTAGTTCGCGTCGCCGACCACGACCCAGCGTAGCCCCCGGGCCTTGTAGTCGCGCGCGATCTTCGGGAACGAGATGCCGGTCTCCCCGGAGAGCTGGTTCTTGCCCTCTCCCGTCTTGCCAGTGAAGGCGTTGGTGGCGCCGATGAACATGTTGTCGCTGATCTTGTCGAGGTGCCCGCGGTAGCGGAGCCAGGGGCCGGCCATCGAGATGTGGTCGGTCGTGCACTTGCCCTTGGCCTTGAGCAGGAGGGGGAGCTCGACGAAATCCTTGCCGTCCCAGGCCGGGAACGGCTCCAGGAAGGCGAGGCGCTCGGAGCCGGGATCGATCTCGACCGCGACGCCGCTGCGCTCGGCCGGCGGAGCGAGATAGCCCTCACTGCTCGCGACGAAGCCGCGCTCGGGGAGCTCGGGGGCGGGCGCCGGCGGCTTCAGGCGGAAGCGCTTGCCGTCCGCGCCCTCGACCTCGTCGGTGAGCGGGTTCCAGTCGAGCCGCCCCACCAGCGAGTAGGCGATCACGATCTCCGGGCTCGCGATGAAGGCCTGGGTGTCGGCGCTGCCGTCGTTCCGCTTCGGGAAGTTGCGATTGAACGACGTCAGGATGGAGTTCGGCACGCCCTTCTTGAGCTCGTCGCGCTTCCACTGGCCGATGCACGGCCCGCACGCGTTCGCGAGCACGGTGCCGCCGATCGCGGCCAGCTCGTCGAGCTGCCCGTCGCGGCGGATGGTCTGGTGGATCTGCTCGGAGCCGGGCGTCACCCAGAGGGTCGTCTTCGCACGGGCGCCGTGGGCGGTCGCCTGACGCGCGACGTCGGCAGCGCGCGTCAGGTCCTCGTACGACGAGTTCGTGCAGCTCCCGATCAGGGACGACGAGAGCTCGGCAGGGTAGCCGTGCTCCCGCACGTCGGCCGCCATCCGCGAGACAGGACGCGCGAGGTCGGGCGTGTGCGGGCCGACGATGTGCGGCTCGAGCGTGGAGAGATCGATCTCCACGATCTCGTCGAAGAACTTCTCGGGGCTCGCTTCGACCTCGGGGTCGGGTGCGAGCAGCTCGCGATTGCGATCGGCGAGGTCGGCGAGCTCCTCGCGGCCGGTGGCCTTCAGGTAGCGCGCCATGCGCTCGTCGTAGGGGAAGATCGAGGTGGTGGCGCCGAGCTCGGCGCCCATGTTGGTGATCGTGCCCTTGCCCGTGCACGAGAGCGAGCGGGTGCCCGGGCCGAAGTACTCGACGACGCGGTTGGTGCCACCCTGCACCGTGAGCACCTCGCACACCTTGAGGATCACGTCCTTCGGCGCCGTCCAGCCGCGGAGCTCGCCCGTGAGCCGCACACCGACCAGCTTCGGCTGGAGCACCTCCCAGGGGAAGCCGGCCATCACGTCGACGGCGTCGGCGCCGCCCACGCCGCAGGCGAACATGCCGAGGCCGCCCGCGTTGGGCGTGTGCGAGTCGGTGCCGATCATCATGCCACCCGGGAAGGCGTACTTCTCGAGCACCACCTGGTGGATGATGCCGGCGCCCGGCGCCCAGAAGCCGATGCCGTAGCGGGCGCTCGCGCTCCGCAGGAAGTCGTAGACCTCGCGGTTCGTGACCTTCGCGGTCTCCATGTCCGCGGCGGCGCCCTGGTAGGCCTGGATCAGGTGGTCGCAGTGGACCGTGGTCGGGACCGCCGTGTCCTCGCGACCGGAAGAGATGAACTGGAGCAGCGCCATCTGGGCGGTGGCGTCCTGCATCGCCACACGATCGGGCCGCAGCTCGAGGTAGGCGGCGCCGGGCTCGAGGCGCTGCTGCTCGGCGTCGGCGAGGTGGCCGAGCAGGACCTTCTCCGCGTACGTCAGCGGGCGACCCAGCCGGCGTCGCACGACCGCGAGGTTCTTCTCGAGCGAGGCGTAGACGCTGCGAACCAGTGCGGGGGTGGTCTCGATGGCCGGCATGGGCCCCTCCCAGGCGAGAACGGGAATCTAGCAAGCCCCGCGCGCGGAACGTTGACGGCTCGATCAACGTCCCCACCCCTCCGGCGCGCTACGCTGCGGCGCGATGGAGCCTCGATCCCGACGCCTGCCGGGCACGGACGGCCTCTCGATCCACGTGTTGGAGTGGAGCGAGGAAGGGGTCCCGCTCGTGCTGGTGCACGGCTTCGGCAACGAGGCGCACATCTGGGACGATTTCGCGCCCCGCGTGGCGCCCCACTACCGGACGGTCGCGGTGGATCTGCGCGGGCACGGCGACTCCGATCACGACCCGAAGGGGCGCTACGACTACGAGCACCACGTGGCGGACCTCGAGGCGGTGACGGCAGCGCTCGACGTCGAGCGGCTCGTGCTGGTGGGCCACTCGTTCGGCGGCCGCACGGCGACGCTCTTCGCCGCGAAGCACCCCGAGCGCATGGCCGGGCTCGTGATCGTCGACATCGGGCCCGAGCACGACCCGCGCGGCACCACGCGCATCCGCATGGAGGTGATGCAGCGCGGGGACGGAAGCTTCGCCGAGCCGGGCGAGTACGAGCGGGTGCTCGCGCACAACTTCCCTGCCGGCAGCCCGGAGGCGCTGCGGCGAATGGCGCGGCACGAGCTGCGCCAGCGCGACGACGGCCGCTGGGTGCGAAAGGCCGACCCGGCCTTCATGGCCGGCCGCCCGGGGCAGGGAGAGGCGGAAGCGGAGGCGCGTGAACGCGAGACCGCCCGAAGGCTCTGGGACGCGCTCGAGAAGATCAACTGCCCGACGCTCGTGGTGCGCGGCGCAGCGAGCGACGTCCTCTCGCCCGACGTCGCCGACCGCATGGTCGACGAGGTTCTCGCCAAGGGTCAGCTCGCCGTCGTGCCGCATTCGGCACACTCGGTGATGACGGACAACCCGAAGGGGTTCGCCGAGGCCGTCTGCGGCTTCGTGCTCGGCTGAGACACGCGCAGGCGACCGGCAACGCCGACCAAGGTTGGGGGCATGCGGCCCCAGCAGTGACCGCTAACATGCGCCGCGATGCGACTTGCCCTCCTCCCGCTTCTCGCCTGGCTTCTCGTGGTTCCCGTTCGCAGCGCCGCCGCGGAGATCGAGACCGCGCGCCAACCGATCGACGCCCTCTACGCCGTGTTGCTCGACTGCATGAAGAACGCGGAAGAGCTCGGCCTCGAGGGTCGCCGCGCCAAGATCGCACCGGCCGTGGCCGCGGGCTACGACCTGCCGTTCATGGCGAGGAAGATCCTGGGCCGGCATTGGAAGACGCTCGACGAATCGAGCCAGCAGCGTTGGATCGAGACCTTCGGCGGCCTCACCTCGGCCACGTACGCGGAACGGATGACGGGCTTCACCGGGCAGGTCTTCGAGATCCTGAAGGTGGAGCCGAGCCAGCGCGGGACGGCGCTGGTCTACTCCCAGGTCGTCACGCCGGACGAGGAGCCGATCGCGATCAACTACCGCATGCGCCCGGACGGCGAGAGCTGGCGCATCATCGACGTCTACCTGAACGGCACCGTGAGCGAGCTGGCCCTGCGTCGCTCCGAGTACGCAGCCGTCCTCCAGCGCGACGGCTTCGAGAAGCTGGTCGCCTCGATCGACGAGAAGATCGCCGCCGGCCGGATCGCCGGCGAGACGGTGCCCGCCTCCGCCGCGCAATAGCGGGGCCTAGGGAACCTCTGCAGAACGCGCGCACGCTCCCCGGGCCACGAGGACCGGTGGAGTCCGGTCCTACGGAGGCGAAGGCAGGCCCTACGTACAGGCCGGCCTTTGGCAGCTCCGAACGCTGCCGTCCCCGCCCGCTGCTCGGAGCGGAAGGAAGGGCATGGATCCACCGCGACCCGCCGAGTCCGGAGTGGGAGCCGGTCCACCGGTCCCGGGCACGGCGGCCGCACGAGGACTCGTGCAGAGGCTCCCTAGGAACCCTCGGAGTCCGGGACCGGCGTAGGGGCGGCCACGTCCGAGCCAGCCTCGCCGTTCCGGAACCAACGCTCCGCCACCCGCTTCTCCACCTTGGCGTCGCGATCCATCAGGTAGGCCCCACGGATGGCGGCGTAGAAGTCGACCGAAGTGGCGCGCAGCGCGTCGAGGCGTTCCTTCTCCACGTCGTAGAAGCTGATGCCCCCGCTCGTGCGCAGGACCACCTGCTGCGCGGGCGAGGCGAACCAGACGGCGGGGTGGAGCAGCCCGTCCACCAGCTCGCCGAAGGTGTCCCGCGCCGTGGAGGGGCCGAGGATCGGGATCACGACGTAGCTCCCGGCGGGTGTCCCGTACACGGCGAGCGTCTCTCCGAAGTCCGTGTCGTGGCCCGGGATCCCGAGCGGAGTCGCGGGGTCGAACAAGCCGACGACGCCGACCGTCGTGTTGACCACGAAGCGTGACGCCGTCTTGGTCGCGTCGAACGGCGCGAGCTGGAGCACGTCGTTCACGAAGATCACCGGGAGGTCGAGGTTCTCGAAGAAGCGGTGGATGGCCCGCCGCCCGGGCTCCGGAACCAACCACTCGAAGCCACGCGTGACCGGATCGGCCACGTAGTGGTAGAAGCCCTCGTTGAAGCCGAATACGCTGCGGTTCGAGCCCTCGATGTCGTCGCGCTCCGCCGGGTCGGGCCCTTCGTCGAAGAGCCAGTCGTCCTCGGACCAGGCCTCGCCGCTCGCTTCGTCGGCGGGCGCTGCTCGGTCGCTTTCGCCCACCGGCGTCTCGACCCCCGGCGCCGCGCCCGCTTCGGCCTCGCCCCAGCCGGCTCCCGCCACGAAGAGGACGAGGATCACGGAAGCGAGCAGACCCCTCACCCTGCGCCCTCCAGGGCTTCCCGCCCGGCACGATCGTCCACGAACTGCCGCGCGGTCCGGCCCGAACGCGAGGCGTGATCGAGCGCCCAACGCAGCGCCTCCTCGCGCAACCGTTCGGGCTCGGTGCGGAGACCGGCGCGGCGCGCGTAGCTCTCGACGATCGCGAGGTAGGTCCGCTGGTCGAAGCCGAAGAAGCCGAGCATCAGACCGAAGCGGTCGGAGAGCGACAGCTTCTCCTCGAGGGCCTCGCCGAGGTGCAGCTCTCCGTCCTCGTCCACGCGAACGGCGCGGTTCTCGGAGCGCTTCTCGGGCACGAGGTGCCGGCGATTGCTGGTCGCGATGATGCGCACGTTCGCGGGCGGCAGCTCCAGGCTTCCTTCGAGCGTCGCCTTGAGCTCCCGATGGCCGGCCTCGCCGTCGTCGAACGAGAGGTCGTCGCAGAACAGGAGGAAGTGGTACGGCGCACCGCGCAACAACGAGAGGATGCGCGGCAGCTGGAGCAGATCGTACTTGCGCACCTCGACCACGCGCAGGCCACGCTCGGCGTAGCGCGTCAGGAGCCCGCGCACCGCGGATGACTTTCCCGTGCCGCGCTCGCCATAGAGCAACACGTGCTGGGCGGGCAACCCGCGCAGGAACTGCTCGGTGTTGCGCACCAGCTCGGCCAGGGGCCGCTCGACACCGACCAGGTGGTCCAGCTCGAAGGGCGCCGGCACCAGCGGCGAGAGGCGGCCGCGCCCCCCCTCGAGCTCCCAGCGGAAGGCGCGATGCTCCTCGAACAGCCGGGCCGGCGGCGGCTCGCCGAGCCGCTGCTCCAGCCAGCGCTCGGCCAGGGTGAGCACGCGCTCGATGCGCGAGCGGAGCGAGCTTCGGCGGGCCACGGCGACGGATTGTAGGCTCGTCGCCGGGCCGAGGCGAAGCGGGGCCGGAGGCATCGAGCAGCGTGAGCGAGCCGCCGCGGGAGGAGCGCGAACGGGTCGGGCTGTGCGCCCACTGCCGGCACGCGCGCGTCCAGCGCAGCGCGCGAGGTGGCGCCTTCTGGCGCTGCGCGCGTGCGGACGGGGACCCCCGCTTCCGTCGCTACCCGCCGCTCCCGGTGCGCAGCTGTCCGGGGCACGAGCCCCCGCCGGGCGGGGGCCCCGCGCCGCGGCCCGATCGGGGCTAGCCTCGGCGGCCGGAGAGCGCCGCACGAGCGGCGGCCGGAGAGCGCCGCATGACCCGTTGGTACGTCCTGTCTGCAATCGGCCGCGATCGCCCGGGGCTGGTGTCCGAGCTCGCGAAGCTCGTCCTGGAAGCGGACGCCAACCTCGAGGATTCCCGCATGACGATCCTCGGCAGCGACTTCGCGGTGCTCCTGCTGTGCTCGTCGCGCGCACCCGAGGTCGCCGACCGGCTCGCGCTCGGCTCGAAGCGTCTCGAGCGCGACCACGGCCTCACGATCCTGATCCGCGAGCTCGCCGCCGGGAGCCGACCGCCGATCCCGGCCCCGGGCACCCGGCTCTGCCGCGTCGAGGCCGCGGGAGAGGACAAGGCCGGCATCGTCGCGGGCATCTGTGGCGTGCTGGCCGAGTACGGGGTCAACATCGTCGAGCTCGACACCCAGAGCCAGCCGGGCCCCGGCGGCTCGCCCCACTACCGCATGGCGATCCGTGCGGAGGTGCCGGAGGCCGTGGAGCTGCGCGTCCTGCGCGACGCGCTCGAGCGCGAGGCGGAGCGCCTCGTCCTCGACGTCGCCCTCATGCCCCTCTGACGGAAGCGCCCGCGCCGCGCACGTCGCGCCAGCGGTCCGTGAAGGGCCGACCCAGGGCGTGGAAGAACCCCTCGAGGAAGCGATAGGTGAGGCCCCACACGACGTGACGGTCGGGCTCGCCGACCACGATCCCCGGGAACGCGAAGCTGCCCGTGCCCCGGAAGCTCTTGTGGATGTGGCGCTCCGGCTCGACGAGGTGCCGCACCGGGACCCAGAAGGCCTCCCGCACCTCGCTCTCCTGGAGCACGAGCTCGGCCGGTGCGCTCAGCTGGTAGACGAACGCGGAGATCACCATGCCCTGGCTGCGTCCGGCGTGTCGCCCCTCCAGGTCGTCGAGCCTGCCGAGCCGGGCGGGCGGGCCGAGCTCGAGGCCCACCTCCTCGTGCGTCTCGCGGAGCGCCGCCTGCTCGGGGGTCTCCGCGACGCCCTCGACGCGACCACCGGGGAACGCCATGTGCCCCGACCAGGGGTCGCCTTCCTTCTCGGCGCGCTCGATGAACAGGATCTCGGAGCCCTTGGGGCCCGCATCGCGGAGCACGAGCGCGACCGACGCCCGTCGCCCGGCGCGCCCGAGGAGCGCGGGCTCATGGGCGGAGAGCGCCCGCCGGATCTCGTCGATGCGCGGCACGGCATGCGAGGATAGCGCCGGCCGGCGACCCCGTGCGTCAGCCGTCGCAGGCCAGTGCGACCCGCAGCAGGCGCTCCTCGCTGCCACGCCGCTGCCCCAGTACGAAGCTTCGGGCATCCGGAGCGAGTGCGATCCCGCTGGGCACGCCCCAGCGCGCGATGGTGCCGAGCTCGACCGCAGCGAGCTCTCCCCCGACCTCACCGAGCCACACCCGCGTCCCCTCGCCACGAGGCTCGATCGCGCCGGGCCAGCGCGCCAGCACGTTGCCGAACAGCGCCGGCACGAGGCGGGTCGCCCCCATCGGCGCCGTCCGCGCGAGCGCGAGCTGCCGACCGTCGGCCGAGAGCGACGCCGAGCCCGGCACCAGGCCCGCGCCGAGGCCGTGCCGCTCCCCGCTGGCGGGATCGATGCGCTCCCCGACGAGCGGAGCCAGCGGCTGCCCACGAGCCACCAGCAGGGTCCGTGCGTCGCGCGCCCAGGCGAGCGGAACCACCCACGAGACACCGGCCCGCGCCAGCCGGATCGGCGGCGAGAGCACCAGCCCACCGTGACCGCTCTGCACCGCCGCCCGCAGCACCTCGAAGCGCCCGCTCGTGCCGCTGCTCCAGACGAAGCCGCTGCCACTCGGGTCGTAGGAGGCGTGATCGTCCGGGCCCGGACGGTGGGTGAGGCGGCGAGCGGGGTGGCGCCGGCGGTCGTCGGCGCGCACGCGACTCACCATCACCTCGGTGTCGTTCGGCCGCGACCAGCTCGCGAAGCGATCGCTGTCGAAGAGCACGCTGCTCGCCCACGGATGCGGGGACGGTCTTCGGTTGTTGCCGGGCTCCTCGCAGGTCCAGCAGTCCGGGGCCTCCCCGGAACGCATCCGATACACCTGGAAGCGTCCGTCCTCGGCTCGCGCTTCGAACCAGACCGTCTCGCCGTCCGGTCCGAGGCGCGGCGCGGCGCCACGCTCGGCCAGCACCTGCAAGTCGGCCACACGTGGCTCGCAGCCCGGAAGGGGATGGAGGGGAACGCGACTGTCGATGTCCAGGCTGGCGTCGCGCGCGCCTGCGTCCTCGCTGGGAGGGCCGGGGAGCAACCCGTAGCCGATCGCCACGGCGACACCGACCGCGATGCCGGCGAGCACGGCCCCGCCCGCCGCGAGCCCGATCGCGAGTGGCTGGGGCCCCGGGCCCTGCGTCCGACTCGCCTGCCAGAGCGCCAGGAGAAGGAGACCGCTCGCGATGGCGAGCCAGACGGACGCAGGGGGGCCCAGCATCAATGTCGCCCCGACTGCGATCGGCAGCGCGACCAGACCGGCACTGACGCCGCGCGCGACGTGCGCGGTGCGATCCGGGGAGTGGTCCCCGAGGCGGGCGGCCAACGAGGCCAGCGCCACCCCCAGCAGTCCGGCCGTCGCCAGGCCCACCGCGAGCGTGACCGGGCCGGCCGGGAGGGACGAGGCCTGGACCCCCAGCCACCCGAGCGGCGTGCTCGCCACGAAAGCCCAGACTCGCCAAAGCATGGCGGGCGCGGAACGTACCATGCCCGAGGCGCGCCGCGGGGCGGAAGATGTTCTGCCCGAGGCGCGCCGCGGGGCGGAAGATGTTCTGCCCGAGGCGCGCCGCGGGGGCGTTGCGTACCCTCCGGCCGATGCCCGATCCGTCGGCTCCCGCGCGCGAGACGCGCCGCATCCTCGCCCTGGCCGGCTCCGATCGAAGCGCCGCCCGAGCCGCGCTCGAGCGGCTCGACGCCGAGGCACAGGTGGCGCTCATCTGCGAGAGCCCGCTGGCCTTGCGCGCCACGCTGCTCGGCCTGGTGAGTCAACCCGAGGAGGTGGTCCCCCTCCTCCCGCCCGCGGAGCTCTGCTTCGTGGTGAAGGAGGTGGGCCTCGCCGACGCCGGCTGGCTGCTCGAGCACGCCACCGCGGAGCAGATCACGACCGCGATCGACCTGGACGCCTGGAACGCCCTCGACCCCGATCGCGGGAAGCTCGGCGCCTGGCTCGCCGCACTCACCGACGCCGGGGAAGAGACGCTGCTGCGCGCCGCGCACGCGCTCGACTTCGAGCTCCTGGTACTCGAGCTGCGAGAGCGCATCTCGGTGATCGTCGTCGGACGCAGCGAGATGCCGGAGCTGCCGAGTGGCGCTCGCACCCTCGACGGGCAGCTCTACATCGTCCCGACGCGAGAGAAGGACGACCTCGAGGACGTGCTGGCCCTGCTCCAGGCGCTGTTCCAGAACGACTACTGGTTCTATCACCGCCTGCTCCAGGCCGTCTCCTCCGAGCTCGACTACGAGCTGGAGGAGTGGGCGCTGCGCTGGCGCGATGGGCGGCTGCAGGACCTCGGCTTTCCGCCGCTCGAGGACGCCAGACGCATCTACGCGTGGCTCTCGCCCGATCAGCTCGGGAAGCTACCGACCGAGCCGCGCGCGCTGGAGGTCGGCGAGTGGCCGCTGCCGGTGTGGATGCCCTCGCTCCCGGTGGCGGGCGAAGGGGGCGAGCTCCTGTTCAGCAGCATCGCCGCGCTGCGCGAGGAGGAGCGGCGGCCGTTGCTGTTCGCCTTCCTCGCCCTCGCGAACCGTGTGGCGGTCGCCGACGCGCTGCCCCTCGGCGACGCCGAGTCGCTGCCGAAGGCCATCGCGAAGGCGGAGCGCACGGCGAGCCGCGGCCTGGCCCATCTCGCGCGCGAGAACGGAGTGGAGCCGGCCGAGGTGCTCCGCCGCGTCACGCTCGAACAGCTGTTCCGGGTCGGCACGAACCTCGAGCGGCAGCGAAGCCCCGAGCGGTAGACCAGCCAGGCGCTGGCTGGTCCTCTTCGACCGCGGGCGCACGAAGAGAAAGGGCCCGCGGGAGCGACGCTCCCGCGGGCCCTACGGATCCTGGATCCGCGCGACCTAGAGGTCGACGGCCTTCAGCGTCTTGCGCTTGTTTCCGAGCGCACGGGCTTCGGCCTCGGCGATCATCTTGCGCACCGCGCCGTCGAGCGCGACATAGAACTCGCTGCCCACGTTGCACTTGCGGGTGGCGGCCTTGGTCCGCGACTTCGAAATGATGAGCTCGCCGCCCTTCGCCGCCTTCTTCTTCCCTGCCATGGAACTTCTTCCCTCCAGTACCGAGCCACACTGCCCGTCCGAACGAGTGACCCGGAGCTCGTTGCTTCCGACGCCCTCGCGCCGGATCGGGGGCGACCAATGTCCAAGGTCCGGCGCACCGCGTCAAGGGCAGAAGGCCGGGAAATGGCCTCTGCCGGGCGAATTGGGGCAGAATCCGACGCCCGCGGGAACCTGGCCTCCCCATCTCGCTAGGCTCGCTGCATGCGCCGCATCGACCTGCGCAGCGATACCGTGACCCGGCCCGGCGCCGCCATGCGAGAGGTGATGGCGAACGCCGAGGTCGGCGACGACGTGTACGGCGAAGACCCGAGCGTCAACGCCCTCCAGGAGCGGGTGGCGAGCCTGCTCGGCAAGCCGGCCGCACTGCTCTTCCCCTCCGGCACCATGGCGAACCAGGCGGCGCTGCGCCTGCAAACCCGGCCGGGCGACGTGGTGATCGCGGCACGGGGAGCCCACATCCTGCGGGCCGAGGCGGGCGCCGCGGCGGGACTGTCGGGCCTCCAGATCGAGACGATCGGGCGCGGCGGCAGCTTCGGCGCCGAAGACGTGCGAGCCGCAATCCCTCCGAGCGACGTACACCTGGCGCCCGTCACGCTGCTCGCCGTGGAGAACACGCACAACACGGCGGGGGGCCGCGTGTTCCCCCTGGCACTGCTGCGCGCGGCGGTCGAAGCGGCCCGTGCGGCGGGCCTCGCCACGCATCTCGATGGTGCGCGCCTCTGGAACGCATCCGTCGCCCTCGACGTCCCCCTCGAGGAGCTCGCGGCGCCCTTCGATACCGTGTCGGTGTGCCTGTCGAAGGGCCTCGGCGCTCCGGCGGGCTCGCTCGTCGCCAGCTCGCACGAGCACGTCGCGGGGCTCCGTCGCATCCGCAAGATGTACGGTGGCGGCATGCGCCAGGCGGGCGTCCTGGCCGCGGCCGGGCTGTACGCGCTCGAGCACCACCGCGAACGCCTGGCCGAGGATCACGCGAACGCGCGGCGCCTGGCCGGAGCGCTCGAGGCCCTCGGTGTTTCACCGGAGGCACAGCCCGAGACCAACATCGTGATCTTCCGCGTCGCGGACGACGGCGCCTTCCGACGCGCCGCGGCGGAGCGCGGGGTGCTGCTCAGTGGCTCCGGTCCGGGCCGGATCCGGGCGGTCACCCATCTCGACGTGAGCGCCGCCGACGTCGAGGAGGCGGTCGATCGCCTGAAGCCGATCGTGGGATCCCACTGACGCCCGCCGGCGGCGCGGCTACGATTTCGCGGGTCCGGGGAGGGGTGAGCACTCGGGTGGCTACTCGAGCGGGGCGCGCTTGATCACGCTGGCGATGACGACGGTCGTCGCGGCTCCCCGTGCCACGGTCTGGAGCGCGCTCAGCTCTCCCGCGGAGATCGCCCGCTGGCGGCCGGGGGTCGAGCGCACCCTGGAGAGCGGCGCCGAGGAGGTCCACGTCGGTCGCCGGCTCCGCTTCCGCTGCCGCCTGCACGACGTTCCGGTGACGCTCGAGGAGCGGGCCGTCGAGGTGGTGCCCGGCCGGCGCCTGCGCAGTGAGGTGCGTTTCGGCCTGTTCCACTGCGAGGAGACCCTGACGCTGGCCGACGCCGGGCCCGGCGATCAGCACACCCAGATCAGCCTTCGCATCACGACGCCCAGCGAGACGCCGCTGCTGGGCGCGAGCCTCGACCGCTTCGCGGTGCGCCGCTTCGGGACCGAGCTCGCCGGCACCTGTCTGCGCGCGCTGCGCGACTGGTGCGAGCTCGGCCATCCGCCCGCGCACGCTCTGCCCGCGACCTCGGAGACGCAGGCCCTGCTCCGCGACCCCGTCTGAGCCGCTCAGATGTGCAGGTCCTCCATCACCCAGCGCGCGGGGTCCGCGAAGCGCTCGCGGGAGAGCGGAGAGAGATCGGTGCCCTCGTAGCGACCGGTCGCCAGCAGCGCTGCCATCGCCGTGGCGATGCCGTGGGACTGCATCACGCCGCGGCCCGTGAAGCTATGCGCTTCGAACAGGTTGGCGAAGCCCCGCACCGGGCCCGCGATGCCGCTGCGGTCGGGCGTGACGGCGTAGAGCCCCGCCCAGCCGCGCACGTGCCCGCAGCGCTCGAAGCTGCTCGCGCGGGCGGCGAGGCGCGGCCACACCTCGGCCTCGAAGAACTCGCGGCCGTCGTAGTCGAAGTCGTAGCCCGGCGCCTCGTCCGGCGTGGAGAAGCCGGCGAGCAGGTGCGCGCCTTCGGGGTGGAAGTAGAGGCCGCTCGCGAGCACGATCATGCCGAGCGCGTCGAGCGCGACGCCCGGCGCCAGGTCCTGGCGGTGGACGTCGACCAGCGTGATCTGCCGCCGCACCGGCTGTGTCGGGTCGGGCACCCCCAGCCGCGCCATCAGCAGCGGAGACCAGGCCCCGAGGCAGTTCACCACGACCTCGGCCTCGATGCGGGCTTCGGCGACCACCGCCTCGCGGGGCACCCGATGGCTGGTGAGGATCTCGCGCAGCAGACCCGACGCGTCGCCCGCGCCGGCGCGCTCCACGCGAAGCACGTCGAGCGCGGTGACCCGACGCAGGCTGCCGCCGCTCCCGGCGACCCGGGCCGTGTGCACGCCCACCACGTAGTCGCGGTCCCGGAACACGACGCCCCGCTCGCGCGCTCCCTGCCGCAGCCAGGCGCGCACGGCGTTGGGGTTGATCAGGCCGTCGCGCGGTGACCAGGTGGCGCCGACGCAGGCCTCCCGGCCCCGGTCGAGGAGCGGAAAGCGGGCGGCCACCTCCGCCGGCGCCAGCAGCTCGACCTCCAGGCCCGCCCGGTTCTGGAGCTCCCGCTTCTCGCGTGCACGGGCGTAGAGGGCCTCGTCCTCGTAGAGCCACAGATAGCCACACTGGCGGAAGCCGAACGCCTCGGCGTGCGCATGGAAGAAGTCGAGCGTCTCGCGACAGGTCTCGATGTTGACCGGCTGCCACCAGGTGGCGCGCACACCGCCGGCGTTCAGCTCCGAGGAGGCGTAGACGCCGGAGAGGTCGAGGTCGAGCACGGACACGTCCCGGACGCCCCGCTCGGCCAGGGCCCAGGCGAGGGCGGTTCCGACGATGCCCCCACCCACGACGAGGACGCCCGTGCGCTCGGCCACGCGCTCAGGCTAGCGGGCCGTTGCGGCGATCGGTGGGCGCTCCCATCCTCGCGCCGTGAACGCCGCCGCCAGCAACGTTCCCGAGGCCACGATCGTGGGCGCCGGCTCGGTCGGCCTCGCCCTCGCGGCCCGCCTCGCGCGCGCGGGTGTCCGCGTGCTGCTGGTCGCCCGGCGCTCCGAGGCCGCGCACGCGCTCGCCGAGCGCGGCCTCGCAGCCGTCGATGCGGTGAGCGGACGCCGTCTGGGCCTGGCGGTGCGGGCCACGACGACGTCGCGCTGGGACCCGACCGGCGGCGGCCCGGTCTTCGTGTGCACGCGAACGGACGCGGTCGAGGCGATCGCCGCCCGCGCCGCGAGCGCGACCGGCCCCTTCGTGACCTTCCAGAACGACGTGGCGAGCGAGGAGGTCGCGGCCCGGCACGTGTCGCGCGTGATCGGCGGGGTCTGGCGCGAGACGGCGACGCGTCGGGCGGACGACTGCGTGTGCCTCCAGCTCGAGCGGCCGGCGCGGGCGGTGTTGGGGCTGCATCCCGTCGGACGGGACGCTGCCGCGGAGGCCGCAGCCGGACTCCTGCGCGAGGCCGGGCTCGACGTGTCCGTCTCCGAGAACGTCACGCGTGACAAGTGGCTGAAGCTCTGCATCAACCTGATGACCGCACCCAACGCACTGGTGCGGCGCTCCGACCACCGTGAGCCGGCCTTCGTCGAGGTGAAGGTGCGGCTGCTCGAGGAGGCGGCCGCCACGCTGGCCGCGGCGAGCATCGACGCAACCCCGTGCGACGACCGCGACCGCAGCCTGCCCGAGGAGATCGCCTTCCAGCGCGAGGCCCTGGCGCGGGGCGCCAGCGCTCGCCCGCTCCCGCTCTACAACCACGTCTGGACGGGCCTGCGCACGGGGGCGCCGCTCGAGGCCGACCGCTACCACGAGCGCATCTGCAGCCTCGCGGGTCGCCACGGCGTCCCGGCGCCGGTGAACGAACGCGTGCTCACGCGCCTACGCGAAGCGGCCCGAACGCGGCGCGGGCCCGAGTGCTTCGAGGCCGGCGCCCTACTCCCCGCCTGACCCGTCGCCCCACACGCGGGTGTCGGGATGAAAGGCCTTCCAGGCCAGCCAGTAGGCCTCGATCGCCTCGACGTCCTCGGGGACGTCCCACATGAACACGGCTTCCTCGGTGTCGTAGGCGACGTGGATCTTCCGGCCGCCGATCTCCTCCTCGACTTCGCCTCCGGCCGCAGTGACGCGCGAGCCCAGGTAGGCGTACGACCGGCCGTCCACCACGACGCCCAACACCATCTCCTTGGCGTGGTAGCGCGTGTCACGCGCCTTCACCGGAAACAGCGCCTTGTCCTCGACGATGTAGGCCTTGAACGGCGTGAAGCGGTAGTCGATGCGCTTCGGGAACGGCCGCTCGAGGACGCCCGTACGCGGGTGACGCGAGAGCCAGGTGGAGAAGCGCTCCTGCCGGATGCGCACAGGCGTGAGTCGCTTGCCGGCGAGTGGGCCGGCGATCGCCTCGCCGGTGAACTGGAGCCAGAGGCTCTCCGTCTCGCGGTCGTAGAGCAGGAAGTTGTGGTTGTAGATCAGCCCCGAGACGCCGAACCGGAGGGAGCGATCGTCGACCCGCGCCTCGAACGCCCGCGGCACGCCCGCGAGCGGGTCGTACGTGACCACCACGGGCTTGCCACCGAGCTCGTCGTTCACGACCTGGTGGTAGTCCATCACGTGCACCGGGTAGGCATGCGCCGCCTCGCCGATGGCGACGCCGAGCACGGGGTTCTGCGGGGCCACCCAGCTGGCCTCCTCCGGGGCAGCGAAGCCTGGCGTGTCGACGCTCTTGATGCCGTCGCGCTTCGGCCCGCCTTCCACGATCTCCGCCGCGGGCACGCGCGCAGCCGCGAGCGAGAAGCCGTTCTTCGACCCCTCGGCCAGCGCCGCGACCGCGCCCGCGCAGGACACGGCGGCGACGATCAGGGCGGCGCGCTTCAGAGAGCCGCCTCGGCGAGCAGCTCCAGCGCCTCCGGCTGCCCCGCGCCGACGATCAGGTCGGTCACGGGCGACTCGCGCCAGGCCGCGATCCGCTCCCGGATGCGTTCCGCGGGCCCGACCAGCGCGACCTCGTCGACGAAGCGGTCCGGCACCGCGGCCAACGCCTCGGCCTTCTTGCCGTCCAGGTAGAGATCCTGGATCTGTTTCGCCTCGCCCTCGTAGCCGAGGCGCGTCGCGTAGTCGTTGTAGAAGTTCTTGCCGCGCGCGCCCATGCCGCCCACGTAGAGGGACAGCATTCCCTTGACCGGCAGGCGGCACTTGTCCACGTCGTCGCCGAGGATGCACGTCACGAAGGGCGCGATGCGGAAGTCCTCGAGGCGCTTGCCCGAGCCCGCGCGCTTGAACCCCTCCTCGAGGGGCGGCAGCAGCAGGTCCGAGCGTTCCGGGTTCATCCACACGGGAATCAGCCCGTCTGCAACCTCGCCGCTGGTGCGGATGCCGGCCGGGCCGATCGAGGCGGTGAAGATCGGAAGGTCGCGCCGGCCGTGCAGGATGCTCTTGAGCGGCTTGCCGAGGCCCGTGGTCCCGGGCCCGGTGTTCGGGATGTCGTAGTGGGTCCCGTGATGCTCGACCGGCTTCTCCCGCGCCAGGATCTGACGGATGATCTGGACGTACTCGCGTGTGCGCTCCAACGGCTTGCCGTAGGGAACGCCGTGCCAGCCTTCCACGACCTGCGGCCCGGACGGCCCGAGGCCCAGGATGAAGCGGCCTCCCGAGAGCTGGTCGAGGCTCATCGCGGTCATCGCCGTCATGGCCGGGGTACGCGCCGGCATCTGCATGATCGCGGTGCCGAGCCGGATCTTGTCGGTATGCCCCGCGAGGTAGGCGAGCGGCGTCACCGCGTCGGAACCGTAGGCCTCGGCGCTCCACACCGAGTCGAAGCCCAGTGCCTCGGCGCGCTTCACCAGATCCACGTTCAACGCCAGCCCCGCTCCCGAGTAGCCGAGGTTCAAGCCCAGACGCATCGTGTTCCTCCTGTTCCGGATCCGTTCCGGCGCCGGTCATTCCGCGGGCGGCGCGGCCACCAGCGGAAGCTCGACGCGGAAGACCGTCCCGCCTCTGGCGGGACAGTCTACCGTGAGACGTCCGCCGTGGCGCTCGACGATGCCGTGCGAGATCGAGAGGCCGAGCCCGGTGCCCTGCCCCACCGGCTTGGTCGTGAAGAAGGGCTCGAAGATGCGCTCGCGCACGTGATCTTCGATGCCCGGCCCCGAGTCCTCGAACTCGAGCACCACCCCGTCGCCGGCGGCGCGGCTCCGCACGCACACGGTGCCTCCGCTGCCGACGGCATCGCAGGCGTTCATGACGAGGTTCATGAAGACCTGACCGAGCTGGGCCGGATAGCATCGCACCGGGGGGAGCTCTTCCAGCTCCACGGAGAGCTCGATCCCGTCCTTGAAGCGCGGCTCCATCAGGCCGAGCGTGCGTTGCAGCTCGCCGTTCAGGTCGGTGTCCGCCAGCTCGGCCTGGTCCATGCGCGAGAACGTGCGCAGGTCCTGAACGATCTTCTTGACGCGCTCCGTGCCCTCGCGACTCCGCATCAGCAGCTTCTTGATGGCGTCGCGCGGCCGCTCGACGTCTCCTTCCTCGAGCTGGGCCTGCACCAGCTTCTGGATGTAGCCGGTCAGCAGCTGGAGATTGGCGTGCACGAAGCCGATCGGGTTGTTGAGCTCGTGCGCGACGCCGGCCACCAGCTGGCCGAGCGACCGCATCTTCTCGCTCTGCATCAGCTGCGCCTGGGTCTCGCGCAGCTCCTGCGTGCGCTCGTCGACCCGGGCCTCGAGGTTCTCGTTGAGCTTCGCGATCTCGTCGAAGGCCTGGGCGTTCTCGATGGCGATCGCGCTCTGGTTGGCCAGCGTGCGGAGCAGCTGGCGGTCGTCGGGACCGAGCCGCTCCCCGGTGAGCTTCGCCCCGACCGCGATCACGCCGAGCAGGTCCACGCCAAACAGGATCGGGACCAGCAGGGTCACGTCGAGCGAGTCGTAGACGTCCCAGCAGACCTCGCGCGTCTCCGGGTCCGTGGTGTCGTCGAAGTCGGCCCGGGACAGCTCCTGGCGGCGCATCCAGAGGTGTTTGGCGATGGTGTGATCGACCGCGAGGGAGAAACTGCGAGCGTCGTCCTCCCAGGGCCCGCGCCAGGCAGTCGCCCGGAAGCTCCGCCCGTCCTCGTCGAGCAGCATCACCATGGCGCGCTCGACGCCCATCGAGCCGGTCAGCGCCAGCACCAGCCGCTCGCCGATCTCGGAGAGTGAGAGCATCGAGACCATCGCCTCGGAGATGTTGCGCACGGCCTCGCGGTAGCCGGCACGGTCCCGGTCGAAGACGCGGTCGACCAGGCTCTGCAGCCGATCGCGCAGGGGGTTGAAGGCCAGGATCGCGAAGAACAGGAAGACCACCGAGAACCACGGCGAGTCCGCGTTCACGTTCCAGCGGGCGAAGAGCGCGTCGGCGGAGATGATCAGCCCGGCGAAGAGGATGGTGATCGCGAGCGTGGCCGCGCCGTAGGCGGCCGAGGAGCGCGCCGCGCCCCGCACGTCGAAGAGGTGGCCGCGCACGATCCCGTAGCCGACGCCGATCGGGAAGGCGATGAACCAGACCAGGGCGAGCGCGATCGGCAGCGTCATCGGCAGGAACGCCTGCGCCAGCAGCAGCAGGAGCAGGGGAAGCAGGCTGAGCGTCACGGCGAGCAGCACGATGTCGGCGCTCGCGGTCTGCTGTGAGCCACGCATCCGGATGCGCTCGCGGATCAGGATGCCGATCCCGCCGACCGAGCCGGCCAACGCGAAGACGTAGCTCCAGGCCTGGAGCCATGGCATCGACACGCCCGCCAAGCGCTCCACCAGCACCAGCGCGCTCAATGCACCCGCGATGGCGTAGGGCACGCCGCGCAGTCGCCGCTGACGCGCCATCCAGGGCGGCTCGGTCGGGAAGACCGTGAACAGGTGCAGCGCGGTGGCGCCCAGCAGGGGAAGGTTCATCGTCAGGCGCTCGTAGCCCCACGGCGCGTCGTAGGTGAGCACGGAGCTGAACAGCGTGGTGGCCATCGCGCCCGAGAACAGCAGGAAGGCCCACGACTCGGCGCGGTCCGGCTTGAGGCGCCACACGAGCGTTCCCATCAACAGGAACGCGAGGCCGACCACGGAGACGGCGGCGAACGCCGGGACCAGGAACTGCTGGTAGAAGCTGCGCCGCGCGACGGGGCGCAGCTCGACCTCGAAGATGCGTCCGCCGCGCCCCTCGATCCGGTAGCGGAGCGGGGTGTCGGCCGACATGCGCTGCCAGCCGCGCGAGCGATACCAGTCCCGGATCGCGACCCCATCGATCGCGAGCACCCGGTTCCCGCGCTCGATTCCCGCTGCCTCGCCCGCCTCGCTGGTCGCGCTCACCACCGCGAGCCCCGCCAGCGCGCTGGTGCGGATCGGCGGGTCGAGCGTGTGATCGGTGGCGACCTGGCCCCAGACGGCGAGCACCAGCGCCGCCACGGCCCACAGCACCACGGCGAGCCCGGTGGTGCGGCGGAGACGCTGCGTGGCGGCCGGGCTCATTCGGCCTCCCTGGCTTCCGTCATTCGGCCTCCCCGGCTTCCGTCATTCGGCCTCCCAGGCTTCCGTCATTCGGCCTCCCAGGCTTCCGTCATTCGGCCTCCTCCGCTTCGGGCGGCGGCTCGAGCGGCAGACGGATGGTGAAGCGGGCGCCCTCGCCCGGACGCGACTCCACCCGCATCACCCCGCCGTGGCGCGCCACGATCCCGTGCGAGAGCGAGAGACCGAGACCGGTGCCCTGGCCGACCGGCTTGGTGGTGAAGAACGGCTCGAAGATCCGCGAGAGGACGTCGTCCGGCATGCCCGGCCCGTCGTCCTCGAAGACGAGCACGACGCCGTCGCCCTCGGCACGGGCCTTGATGCGGATCGTGCCTTCGCCCTCCAGCGCGTCGCAAGCGTTCATCAACAGGTTCAGGAACACCTGGTTGAGCTGACCGGCGAAGCAGCGAACCGGCGGCAGCTCCCCGTAGTCGCGCTCGACCCGGATGCCCTTGAGCCGCGCCTCGATCAGGGCCAGCGTGCGATCGATCTCGTCCTCGAGCTGGACCTGTTGCAGCTCGGCCTGGTCGGTGCGCGAGAAGGTGCGCAGGTCCTGAACGATCTGCTTGACGCGCTCGGTGCCCTCGCGACTGCGCGAGAGGAGCTTCGCGATCGCCTCCTGGGCTTTTCGACGCTTCTCGGGGTCGAGATCGGGATCGAGCAGCCGACCCACGTAGTCGTCCAGCAGCTGGAGGTTGGCGTGGACGAATCCGATCGGGTTGTTCAGCTCGTGCGCGACGCCCGCAACGAGCTGGCCGAGAGAGCGCATCTTCTCGCTCTGCACCAGCTGGGCCTGGGTTTCGCGGAGCTCCTGCGTGCGCTCGTCCACGCGCACCTCGAGCGTCTTGTTGAGCTGCGCAATCTCGTCGAAGGCGCGCGCGTTCTCGATCGCGATGGCGCTCTGGTTGGCGAGGGTGCGCAGCAGCTGGCGCTCGTCCGGCCCGAGCCCCTCTCCGGAGAGCTTGCGACCGACCGCGATCACCCCGAGCAGGTCCACGCCGAACAGGATCGGCACCAGCAGCTCGACATCGAGCGTATCGAAGACGTCGCGGCACTCCTCGCGCAGCTCGGGGTCGGGCTCCTCGTCGAAGTCCTCGCGGGTGAGCTCGCGCCGGCGCATCCACAGCGCCCGCGCGATGGCGTGGTCCGGCGCCAGCGTGAACTCGGTCGCGCCGTCGTCCCAATCGCCACGCGCGGCCTCGTTGCGGAGCGCCGCGGCCTCCTCGTCCATCAGCAGCACCAGCGAACGCTCCACGCCCATCGTGTCGCTGACCGCGACCAGGATGCGGTCGACGATCTCGCGTGCCGAGAGCATCGACACCATCGCCTCGGAGATCTCACGCACGGCGCGGCGGTAGGCCGCGCGGTCGCGATCGAAGAAGCGGTCCACCAGGCCCTGGACGCGCACGCGCAGGGGATTGAAGAGCAGGATGGCGAGGAACAGGAACCCCACCGAGAACATCGGCGAGCGGGCATCCACGTCGAAGCGGCCGACCACCGCGTCGGCGAACGTGATCGTGAGCGCGAAGAGCCCGGTCAGGCCGAGCGTGACCGCGCTGTAGGCGGCGGAGCTCTTGGCCGCGAGGCGCACGTCGAAGAGCTCGCGGCGCAGCACGCCCCAGGCCACCGCCACGGGGAAAACGAAGAAGCCGAGGAAGGAGACGGTCCACGGGAACGGCGTTCCCCAGAAGTAGTGCACGGTCAGGAGCGAGATCACGGGCACGTAGCTCGCGAAGCCGCCCGCCAGCATGACGTCGGCTCGTGCGCCGCCCGGGTGGCCGCGGCTGCGGAAGCGCTCGCGCAGCAGCAGGCCCACGCAGCCGAGGGCGAGCGCCGACGCATAGAAGCTCACGGCCGTGTCCAGCCAGGACGGGGCCGCGCCGAAGCGCGGCGCCACGATCTCGGCGGCGGCGAGCCCGGCGGCGCCGATCCAGGGGACCGCACGCACGTCGGGCCAGCGGACCGCCCAGTGGGGCTCCATCGGATAGGTGGTGAAGAGCTGGAACGCGGCGGCGCCGATCCATGGCACGGTCAGGCCGATCATGGTCGCGACGAGCGGAAGCGACGCCCCGATCAGGAAGAGCAACGCCGAGGTGATCGTGCAGAAGAGCAGCAGCGCCCAGCTCTCGCGCCGGTCGGGCTTGAGGCGCCACACCCACATGCCGATCGCCAGGTAGACCAGACCGACGCCGAACACGCCGAAGCTGACCAGGGTCTCGAGCGGGAAGCGCCGCGAGCCGGGGGCGAGCGGCTCGACCGCGGCCTCGTGGACACGACCGTCGGGCTTCCGCACCCGGTAGCGGTTCGGCTCGCCGAGCACGAGCGCGGGCTCGCCCTCGCGCAGCCAGGTGGTGACCGGCACGCCATCGACGGCGAGCAGCCGGTCTCGCCTGCCGAGGCCCGCGGCCCCGGCCGCGGGCGCCACGTCGTGCACCACATGGCGGCCAGCTGCGCTCGACAGCGAGAAGGGCAGGCTGGGCGCAATCGACGCCTCGAGCCGTGCGCGCACCCCGACCAGCAACGCCAGAAGCGCCCACGCAATGGCAATGGCTGCGGTCGCCTGCCGAAAGCGAGTCGTCGCCTTCGGGGTCAATCCCACCTCCGGGCGCCGGGCAAGAGTACGGGCAGCCCGGGGATGGGTCAAAACGCCCGGGGCACCCGGGCGCTGGGAGCGGGGCTAGCGCTCCCCTGCGGCCTGGCGGGCCCGCTCGCGCCGGGCCTCCATCTCCACCAGCATCAGCTCGCGGCGCGGGTCCCGGGGGCTGGGATAGGCGTAGCCGCGGCCGTTCAGGACCTCGACGTCCCCGCCGGCCTCGGCGTGAAGCAGCTCGGAGAGCCGGGCCAGTGCCGCCTGGCGGCGCGCCTGGACCTCGGGAGACGCCGCGGCGTTCGGCGCGCAGCTCGCGGGGGCCTCGAGGGTGCGCTCCGGTCGTGCGTTCCAGGCGAAGAGCTCCGCGATGGGCGGGAGCAGGTCCCCCTCGGCGCGTGCGGCCTCCACGCCCGGAAGCGAGAACAGGGCCAGTGCGGCGATCGCGAGCACGCGAAGACCCTTGGCGAGCTGCGACATGGGCGAGCCTCCCCGAGCGGTACGCTCGACTCCGATTCGGCTCGGCGGTCCCGAGACTTGAGCGTCGGGGCCGTCCATTCCGAGTCTCTACGCGCGCTTTGCCGCGAAGCTGCGCGCTAGAGAGGCTCGTAGCGGATCAGCACCCGCTCGCCGCTCTCGAACCCGCTCCGCATGCGCGGCTCCCAGCGCCCGATCTCGGCGGGATACTTCGTGCGGTAGAGCCGCATCAGACGGTCCAGCAGCTCGGCGTCGCGCACGGCCCGCGCCCTCGCATCGAAGGAAGGCGCCTCGCGGAACTTCTCGCTCCCGGTCATGCCGCCGACCCGACCGTGGTCGCCGACCCAGAGCCGGGCCGTGTCCCGACCCCGCGTGAGCGCCCGCGCCTTCCAGGCATCCTTGGCAGTGATCAAGACGACCGCGCCGTCGAGCCAGCCGTACCAGACCTCTCCGTGGCAACGGCTCTCGGCGCCGTTCGCCAGCAACGGCGAGACGTAGACGAAGCCGCTCTTCTCGAGCAGCGCGCCGAGCTCCGCGTCCACCGCCCTTGCGGCCGCGCCGCGCGGCCAGGCCAGCAGCAGCGCGGCGCCGGCGCCGAGCCGCATCAGCTCGCGGCGCGTGAGCCGTGTGATCGGTCGATCGGAGCGTGCGCGGGGTCCGTCAGATGCCGGAGCCATCCTTCTCCTCGCCGACGTGGAGGCCGCACTCGCGGGTATCCGCGTTCTCCCACCACCAGCGCCCGGAGCGGGGATCGTCGCCCGCCGGCACGGCCCGCGTGCAGGGCGCGCAGCCGACCGAGGGAAAGCCCTCCGCATGGAGCCGGTTCACGGGGATCCGGTGGTCGCGGACGTAGCTCCAGACCTCGTCGTGGCTCCAGTCGGCGAGCGGATTGATCTTGACCAGCCCGCTCGGCTCCTCGATCTCCACCTTGCGCACGTCGCGGCGGGTCACGCCCTGCTCGCGGCGCAGGCCCGTGACGTGGCCGTCGAGCTCGGCGAGATAGCGCCGGTTCGGCTCCACCTTCCTGAGCCGGCAGCAGAGCTGGCGCTTCTCGAGCGACTCGTAGAAGAGGTTCATGCCGTGCTCGCGAACCATCTCCTCGACCGCCGCGGACTCGGGGAACACCACCTCGACGTCCTTGCCGTAGCGGTCGCGCACGCGGTCGATGAGGTCATAGGTCGCCTGGTGCAGGCGGCCGGTATCGAGCACGTAGACGCGGGAGCCCGGCTCGATGCGGTGCATCAGGTCGAGCAGCACGAGGCCTTCGGCATTGCCGAAGGAGCAGGAGAGCGAGAGGCGTGGATGGAAATTCTTGATCGCCCAGATCAAGATTTCCTCGACCCCGAGGCTCTCCAGCCGGCCGGCCCGGACATCGGACAAGATCCTGGAATCAATGGATTTTCTAGCCGGTCTGGACGAGAGGGAGGCACTGGCCGTCATGGCTGGGGGACCTTCTCGGCGGGCGGCATGGAATCCTGGACCCGGAATTCTTAGCAAACGACTGCAGAATGCGGCCAGCTCAGGAGGCACCACTTCCGGGCAGCTGGCGTTGGAACTGGGCCAGGTCGAAGTAGTCCCGCCAGACCGTGATCTGGCCGCCCGCCAGCTCGAAGCTCCCCATCACCGGCAGCTCCACCCAGCGGCCGCCGATCTCGAAGCGATCGGTCCGCTCGGTGAGCACGACCCCGGCCTCGGTCTCGGCGATCTGGTGCAGCACCCACTCCACCCGCGTGGCCATACCGGCGAAGCCCTTGATCGTGTTGCGGGTCGCCTCCAGGCCCCGGACCGGCGCCACCGGGATGTTGTGATAGACGCAGTCCTCGGCGAAGTAGCTCATCAGCTCTTCGAGGTCGTTGCGCTGCCAGGCCGCGATGAAGCTGCGGACCCGCTCGAGGTTCTCGCTCATGCCGTCTCCCCCTGCCCCCGGCGCTCCAGTCTAGGTGCAACGGAGGCGGTGGGCTCCTAGGATCCGGCAGGTCCGGCACCGCGGAGGCACGCTTGGAGATCGGCCCCGTCCTCCACCACCTCGGTGCCCTGGTGACACTCGGCATGGGGGCGCTCGGCCTGCTCCGGCCCTCGCTGGCCGCGCGCCTGACCGGCCTCGCGCCGCAGGGACGCCTCGGGGCCTCGGAGCTCCGCGCCACCTACGGCGGCCTGTTCGCGGCGCTCGGCCTGTTCGCCCTGGCGACCCGGGACGAGGTGGCCTTCATGATGGCCGGGGCCGCCTGGCTGGGCGCGGCCGGGGCGCGCGTCGGCGACGCCTTCCTGAACGGCGGCGACCGCCACGTCTGGGGCGCCGCCTGCTTCGAGGCCGCGGTGGCGCTGCTCCTGCTCGCGCCCGCCTGAGCTCAGGGCCAGGGGCTCCGGGGCGCGAACAGGCGGACCCCCTCCGGATCCCGGACGCGCGCGGCCAGCTCGGCGATCGACGCGGGCAGCGCCGGGTGCCGGAGCTCGCCGGCGATCTCGGCCAGGGGCTCCAGTACGAAGGGGCGGACTGCCAGACGCGGGTGCGGAACGATCAAGCCGGGCTCCTCGATCGAGCGCTCACCGAAGAGGAGCAGATCGAGGTCGAGGGTGCGCGGCATCGATCGCTCGGGCCCGCGCGTGCGCCCGGCCTCCCGTTCGATCGCGAGCAGCCGTTCGAGCAGAACGCGGGGCTGGAGCCGGCAGTCGACCGCCGCCGCCGCGTTCAGGTAGCGCGGGGATTCGGAGCCCGGAGACGCGGGGCTGGCCTCCGGCTCGGTCTCGTAGATCCGCGAGACCGCGACGAGCTCGACGCCGGGGCCGTCGCGCAGGCCGGCGAGCCCGAGGCGCAGCCGGGCCTCCCGGTCGCCCAGATTGGAGCCCAACCCGACGTAGCAGCGCATCCCCGGCGAGTATGACAGCACGAGGCCATTGCCCCGCTCGCCCGTTCGCGCTTCCCTGCCGGCATGAAGCTGTCGACCAAGCTGGTGACGAAGTCGCGGCGGGACCGCTCGGGCAAGCTCAGCCGGAGCCGCGACGTCGTCGGATGGGTGCGACTCGGCGAGACGGTCCGCACCACGTCGCGCACCGTGAAGGGCCGCGGTGTCGCGAAGGCGGAACGTGAGGTGCGCGCCTGGCTGCGCCAGGCGGTTCGGGAGCATGAGGCCAAGAAGCGGCGCCGAGGGACCCGCCGGGGGCGGCGGCGCTAGATGAACCCAGGGGCCCGCCGGGGGCGGCGGCGCTAGGAAGGCGCGGAGCTTCCCTAGACTCCCGGCCCGTGCCGGAGACCCTCCCCCCGAAGATTCTTGGCGCCGTCCCGGGGCCTCGCTCGCGCGCGCTCGCGGGCCGGCTTTCCCGGGTCGAGAGCCGGAACGTGACCGCGCTCGAGCCGGAGCCCCCCATCTTCTGGGAGCGGGCGGCCGGCGCGAACGTGTGGGACGTCGACGGCAATCGCTACGTGGACCTCGGTGCCGGCTTCGGCGTCGCGAGCGTGGGGCACGCGCATCCACGCGTGGTGGAGGCGATCGCGACGCAGAGCGCCACGCTGCTCCACGCCATGGGCGACGTGCACCCGCCGGCCGGGAAGGTGGCGCTTCTCGAGGCGCTCGCGGCGCGCTTCCCGGGAGGTGAGCCGGCGCGGGGCGTGCTCGGCTCCTCCGGCTCGGACGCGGTGGAGATCGCCCTCAAGACCGCGCTGCTCGCCACGGGCCGGAGCGGCGTCGTCGCCTTCGAGGGCGGCTACCACGGCGTCACGCTCGGGGCGCTCGACGTCACCTGGCGGCGCGACTTCCGCGAGCCGTTCGAGGAGCGCGTGGCGCGGCGGACGTCGTTCGCGCGCTTCGGCGACGCGACCGACGTCGCGCGCGCCGCCGAGCGGTGCCCGGCGCCGGTCGGCGCCATCATCGTGGAGCCGGTGCAGGGTCGCGGCGGCGACCGCGTCCCCCCGCCGGGCTTCCTGCGCGCGCTCCGCGAGCGCTGCGACGCCGAGGGCTGGCTGCTGATCGCGGACGAGGTCTACACGGGCGGGGGCCGCACCGGCCGCTTCTTCGCGTGTGAGCACGAGGACGTCGTGCCCGACCTGCTCTGCGTAGGCAAGGCCGTGGCCGGCGGGATGCCGCTCTCGGCCTGTCTCGGGCGCGCGCGTTGGATGGACGCCTGGCCGCCGTCTTCGGGGGAGGCGCTCCACACGCAGACGTTCCTGGGGCATCCGGCGAGCTGCGCCGCCGCCCTCGCGGCACTGGGCGTGATCGACGAGGAGAAGCTGGTGCAGCGCGCCGCCGAGCTCGGCGACGTTGCGATCGCCTGCCTGCGCGAGGCGCTCGGCACGAAGCCGGGCGTGCGGGAGGTGCGCGGGCGCGGGCTCCTGATCGGGATCGAGTGCGAGAGCGCCGCCGTGGCGCTCGGCGCGTGTCACGCCGCCCTGGCGCGCGGCGTGATCGTGATTCCCTCCGGCGACGACGGGCGGGTGATCAGCGTGACCCCGCCGCTCGTGATCGGCCGCGACGCCCTGGTCGGGGCGCTCGGCACGCTGGCGGAGTCGATTCCGTGAGCGCGCGGGGCGCGATCGAGCGCGAGCTGCTCGGCTGGATGCGCGAGGAGCCCGCCCGCCACGACGACGCCCGCTTCGAGCGGCTCGCGCTCGCGCTCTTCGCCGAGCAGTTCGAAGCCAACCC
>JBFIYM010000015.1:0-39842 GCA_041605395.1 Myxococcota bacterium
ATCCTCCAGCGGGGCGAAGCGGACGTGATGCTCGCCGGCGGCACGGAGGCCTGTGTGACGCCGCTCGTGGTGGCGGGCTTCTCGAGCATGCAGGCCCTGTCGAAGCGGAACGAAGAGCCCGAGCGGGCCAGCCGTCCCTTCGACCGGGCCCGGGATGGCTTCGTGATGGGGGAGGGGGCTGCCGTGCTCGTGCTGGAGCGGGCCGACCATGCCCGGGCGCGCGGGGCCCGTGTGCGGGCTCGTCTGCGTGGCTATGCCGCAACGGCGGACGCCCGCCACATCGCCGCCCCCGATCCCGAGGCCGCCGGCGCGATCCGCTGCATGCGGGGCGCGCTGGCCGACGCCGGTCTGGCCCCCGACGCCGTGGGCTACGTGAACGCGCACGCCACCAGCACGCCGGCGGGCGACGAGGTGGAGGCCCAGGCGCTCCACGCGGTCTTCGGAGCCCATACGGAGCGCCTCGCCGTCTCCTCCACGAAGGGCGCCACCGGCCACCTGCTCGGCGCCGCCGGCGCGCTGGAGGCGCTCCTGTGCGTGCTCGCGGTGGAGACGGGTACACTGCCCCCGACCCTCAACCTCGACGATCCCGATCCCGAATGCGCGCTCGACCACGTCGCGGGCAAGCCGCGCGAGACCGGGACGCGGGTTGCCCTCAGCAACTCGTTCGGCTTCGGCGGGGTGAACGCGGCCCTCTTGTTCGAGCGAGGATGAATCGACATGGGTGATCCGATCGTGTTGGCCAGCGACCACCGGGGCTTTGCCTTGAAGGAGGCGTTGTGTCGGAAGCTCGAGGCCGCAGGCCACGAGGTGCGCGACCTCGGCCCGCACGGCAGTGAGTCGGTGAACTACCCCGAGTTCGCCGCGCCCGCCGCGCGGGCGGTCTCGAACGGCGAGGCGGCGCGCGGAATCGTGATCTGCGGCAGCGGCCTCGGCGTCACCTACACGGCGAACCGCTTCCCGCGCGTTCGCGCGGCGCTGGTCCACGACGTCGAGACTGCCGCGGCTGCGCGCCAGCACAACGACGCCAACATGCTGGCGCTCGCCGGCGACCGCACCGACGCCGAGACCGCGTGGAAGATCGTGGAGACCTGGCTGGCCACGCCCTTCGAAGGGGGCCGCCACACCGTGCGCGTGGCCGAGATCGACGACCTGACGCGCGACGGGCGCGGCGCGCTGGCGGCGGCCGACCCCGCCATCGCCGACGTGCTGCGCCGCGAGGCCCTGCGCCAGGCCGAGGGCATCGAGCTGATCGCCTCCGAGAACTTCGTGTCCGAGGCGGTGCTCGAGGCGGTTGGCTCGGTCGGCACCAACAAGTATGCCGAAGGCTATCCCGGGCGACGCTACTACGGCGGCTGCGACGTGCTCGACGAGGCGGAGAACCTCGCCATCGAGCGGGCCAAGCAGCTGTTCGGCGCCGATCACGTGAACGTCCAGCCCCACTCGGGCTCGCAGGCCAACGAGTGCATCTACCGCGCCGTGCTCTCCCCGGGCGACACCATCCTGGCCATGAACCTCGATCACGGCGGCCACCTGACGCACGGCAGCCCGGTGAACTTCTCGGGCAAGCTCTACCGCATCGTTCCCTACGGCGTGCGCGAGGGGGACGAGACGATCGACTACGACGCGCTCGCCGCCCTCGCGCGCGAGCACCGCCCCAAGCTGATCCAGTGCGGCGCCACGGCGTACTCGCGGATCATCGACTTCGCCCGCTTTCGCGAGATCGCGGACGAGGTGGGCGCGCTGCTCTTCGCCGACATCGCCCACATCGCCGGGCTGGTCGCCACGGGCCACCACCCGAGCCCGGTGGGCCACGCCCAGCTGATCGGGACCACCACCCACAAGACGCTGCGCGGCCCGCGCGGCGGGATGATCCTGTGCGACCAGGCCTACGCCCGAAAGGTCGATTCGGCGGTGTTCCCGGGCGGGCAGGGCGGCCCGCTCATGCACGTGATCGCCGCCAAGGCGGTCGGCTTCCTCGAGGCGCTCCGGCCCGAGTTCCGCGACTACTGTGGCCAGATCATCCGGAATGCCCAGGCCCTCGCCGCCACGCTCGCGGAGCGGGGCTTCCGCATCGTCTCGGGCGGGACCGACAACCACCTGTTCCTGCTCTCGCTGGTCGGCCGCGACCTGACCGGCAAGGCGGCGCAGCACGCGCTCGAGCAGGCGGGCATCACCACCAACAAGAACATGGTGCCCTTCGATCCGCGCAAGCCCGCCGTGACGTCGGGCGTCCGCATTGGCACGCCGGCCGTCACGACACGCGGCATGCGCGAGCCCGAGATGCGGCAGATCGGCGCCTGGATCGCCCGCGTGCTCGAGAACGCCGAAGACGCGGGCGTGCTGGCGTCGGTGCGCCAGGAGGTCGCGGCGCTCTGTGCCGGGCATCCGCTCTATGCCGCGCGTGGAACGGGGTAGGGCAAGCGGCCATGCGTTGCCCCTTCTGCGGCTGCACCAGCGACCACGTGATCGACTCGCGCGAGGCCCGCGACGCGCAGGAGATCCGTCGCCGCCGTGAGTGCGACGAGTGCCAGCGCCGCTTCACCACGCGCGAGCGCCTCGAAGAGGTGCTGCCCAAGATCGTGAAGCGCGACGAGCGCCGCGAGGAGTACGACCGCACCAAGCTCGAGCACGGCATCCAGAAGGCCTGCGTGAAGCGGCCCATCTCCGAGAACGCGATCCAACGGATGGTCGATCGCATCGAGCGCGCGCTAGGGGAGCTCGGGGAGGCCGAGCTCTCGAGCGAGCGGCTCGGCGAGCTGACCCTGCGCGAGCTGATCGCCCTCGACGCGCTCGCCGCAGCCCGCTTCGCGTCGGTGCTGCGCGCCTTCAAGACCGCCGAGGACTACGACGCCTTCTTCGCCTCGCTCGACGAGGAGCGCGATTCGTCGGCGCCCTCTTGACGCCGGAGCAAGCGATGCGGCGCGCGCTCGCGCGAGCCCGGCGCGCCAGCGGGAGGACCTTCCCGAACCCGCCGGTCGGCGCCGTGGTGCTTCGCGGCGACCGCGTGCTCGGCGAGGGCGAGACCCGGCCGGTCGGGGGGCCGCACGCCGAGCTCGTGGCCTTCGAGCGCGCGCGCCGCCGCCACGGCGCGGCCGCGCTGCGCGGCGCCACGCTCGCGGTCACGCTCGAGCCCTGCTGCCACCAGGGTCGCACGCCGCCCTGCACCGAAGCGATCGTCGCGGCCGGGATCCGCCGGGTGTGGGTCGGCCAGCGCGATCCGAATCCGCTGGTCGGCGGGGGCGGGCTGCGGCGGCTGCGGCGACGCGGGATCGACGTCCGGCTCGGGATCCTGGAGGACGCCTGCCGGGAGCAGCATCGGGGCTTCCTCAGCGTGCTCGCGCGGGGCCGCCCCTGGGTGGCCCTCAAGCTCGCGGCGACGCTCGACGGACGCATCGCGACCGCCGCCGGGGAATCGCGCTGGATCTCGGGGCCTTCTGCCCGGGCGTTCGTGCATCGCCTCCGCGACCGGGCGGACGCGGTGATGGTGGGCTCCGGCACGGCGCGGGCCGACGATCCCGCGCTGACCGTACGGCGCGGCTCGCGCCACGTGCGAACGCCGATCCGCCTGCTCCTGGATGGCGGCCTGCGGGTCCCGACGCGCGCCCGGGTGTTCCGGGACGGCGCGGCGGAGAACACCTGGCTCCTCACCGGACGCGGCCACGGCGCCGTCCAGCTCGCGCGCCGGAGCGCCCACGGTGCCCGCGTGCTCACGCTTCCCCGACGCGGCGGGCACGTCGACCTTGGCCGGGCCCTCGCGCGGCTCGCGAAGGAGGGCCTCACCGAGGTCCTCGTGGAGGGCGGCGGCGGGTTGGCTGCCGCCTTGTTGCGCATCGACGTCGTGGACGAGCTGCACTGGTTCGTCGCCCCGAGCCTGCTCGGGGGCGACGCGCGCGCGGCGCTGGCGGCCCTGGGCATCCGGCGCCTCGCCGACCGGGTGGCGCTCGAGGTCCGGGAGGTGCGCCGGGTCGGGGAAGACCTGTACGTTCGAGCCGAACGGGAAGCCCCGGGAGGTCGAGCGTGAGGTCGTATCCGACGAATCGCGACGGTGCCGCGCTTCGCATCGGCATCGTCGCCTCGCGCTTCAACCACCTGATCTCCTCCCAGCTGTTGGACGGGGCCTGCGAGGCCCTGGCGAAGGCAGGCGTGCGCCCCGAGGACGTCCACGTCGCGTGGGTGCCGGGCGCCTTCGAGATTCCCCTCGCGCTGCGCGAGCTGGCACGGAGCGGCCGCTATCACGGCCTGATCGCGCTCGGCGCCGTGATCCGCGGCGGCACGCCCCACTTCGACTACGTCTGCCGCGGAGTGACCGACGGCATCCGCGAGCTCATGCAGGCGACCGGCGTTCCGGTGGGCTTCGGCGTGCTGACCACGGACGACGTCGACCAGGCCCTCGAGCGCGCCGGCGGAGCCGCGGGCAACAAGGGCGTGGAGGCCGCCGAGGCCGCCCTCGAGATGGCACAGCTGTGCACGAAGCTGGCGGAGCCGCCCCCGCCCGAGGTCGCCTCGTGAACTTCGTCGAGGCCACGTGATGAACGCCGCCGAGGCCACGTCGTGAGCGCCGCCCGCACGGCGGCACGCCACCGCTCGCGGCGCGCCGCGCTCCAGGCGCTGTACGCGAGCGATCTCCACGCTAGGGGTGAGCGCCCGCCCGCCGCGCCCGAGGCGTCGCTCGAGGCCCTGGGCGAGCACTTCGAGCTGGCGCCGGGCGCCCGCGAATTCGCGAAGGAGCTCGTGGCCGGGGTGGCCGCCCATCGCGTCATGCTCGACGAGCGACTCGTCGCGGTCGCGCGAAACTGGCGCCTCGAGCGCATGGCGTGCGTCGACCGCAACCTGCTGCGCATCGCCGCCTTCGAGATGCTGGTGCTGGGCACGCCGGCCGCCGTCGCGATCGACGAGGCGGTGGATCTCGCCCACGAGTTCGGCGACGACGCCTCGCCCCGCTTCGTGAACGGCGTCCTCGACGCACTGGCACGAGAGGCCGGGTTGTCCCGAGGAGAGGGCGCATGAGGGCCACCCGAAGGGCGCGGCCATGAGTGTCACCCTGGCGGTCGCCGTCGAGGACAGCGCCTTCCCGAAGGTCGAGACCGACGTGCTCGTCGCCCCCTTCTTCGCCGAGGACCGTCCGCTGCGAGGACCGGCCGCGTGGGCGGACTGGCGCCTGTGCGGCCTGCTCGACGAGGCGCTCGGCGCCGGACGCATGCCGACGGGCCTCGGGCAGACCACGCTGGCGCCGAGCGGCGGGAGGTTGGCCGCGAAGCGCGTGCTGGTGCTCGGGCTCGGCGAGCGCGAGGCGCTCGGCTTCGCCGAGCTCCGGACGGCCGCGACGCGGGCCGCGGAGAGCATCGCGAAGCTGCGCGCCGGAGACGTCGCATTCGCCATCCCGAGCCAGGATCTCACGGGCATCGTGCCCGAGCTCGCCGCCGAGCTGGTGGTCGAGGCCTTCGCGGACGCGTTGGCCCGGACCCCGCGCGCGTTGCGGCTCCGCCTGGTGCTCGCCGCCGAGGATGCGCGCTCGGCCCTCCAGGCGCTGCGCGCGCTTCCGGTCGACCTGATCGGTGGCGCCGTCGCGCTCCGCGTCGAGCGGCACGTCGTGTCGCAGCCGGAGGCGCGGGAGCCGGCCCGGCCGGCGGCGCCGACGCCGCGTCCGGCTACGAAGGTGCGGCGGCCCCAGGTCCGGGTGAGAACGGTGCGGGACTGAGGCGTCCCCGGGCGCCGTGGCCCCTCCCGGCAGCCGTCCGCCCCCGGGCTCGCCCTCGTCAAGTCGAGGCCTCGTCGGCCGATGCGTCCGGGGGAGCCTGTGCCGCGCGATGAGTCTGGTCGGAAGCCTCGAAGATCTGGGTCTCGGAGACATTCTCCAGATCGTGCACCTGGCGGCGAAGTCGGGGGTGCTCCGTCTTCGCAACGAGTCGGGCGAGGGGCAGATCGTCTTCAAGCGCGGGATGATCCACGAGGCCTACGTCAAGGGGGGGCCGACGGATCTGCGCGAGCTGCTCGCGTCGAAGCGGGTGGTGCCGGAGAAGGTGCTGGAGCGCGCCTGGCTCGAGGCGCATCACGGCGGCCGCAGTCTCGCCGAGCTCCTCGTCGAGCGGGAGCTGGTGAGCGTCGAGGCGATCGACGTGCTGCGCCGCGATCAGATCGAGAGCGCCGTGCTGGCGATGTTCGGGTGGCCGTCCGGGGAGTTCAGCTTCGAGATGCGCGAGGTCTCCGACGAGGGGGCCGAGCTCGCGCTCGAAGACGGCATGAACCCCCAGTTCCTGGCGCTCGAGGGGACGCGTCGCGCCGACGAGGTGGCGCTCGAGGAGCGGGTCGGAACCCCAGGGGCGGCACCGACCGACGCCCGGGCCGGAGCGCCAGCGCTCGAGCCGAGCGGTGCGCTGCTCGAAGCCGAGCTGGTGAACGACGACGACGGGACCGCCTGCGAGCCCGAAGCCTCCGCGTGGGTGGAGGACGAGCCCGCCGTAGAGGCAGCGGCGGAGCGGGTCGCACAGGCAGAGGAGGTACCCGCCGCGCGAGCGGTCGAGGCGTCCGCCGCGGAGGCGGAGGAAGCGTCCGCCGTGGAGGCGGAGGAGGCAGCTGCGGCAGAGGCGGAGGAGGAGCCTGCGGAGCGGGCGGAAGACGGGGACGCCCACCCCGAAGTCGCACCCGCCCCCGCGCAGCGCGCCGCGCCGAGGAAGCTGCCGCCGGTGGTCGTGATCGATCCCTCGCTCCCGGCGCTCGAGTGGGTCAAGGCAGCGCTCGCGCCGAGCGTTCCGCGCGTGCACGTGTTCCAGCGGCCCGACCTCGGGATCGAACGCATCCGGCAGTACCTGGCACGGGCCGAGCTGCCGCTCGTGCTGCTCGCGACCGACGTCCCCGCCGACACGGCGAGCGGCGTCCGGGACGCGCTGGATCTGGTCGGACGCCTGAAGCGGCAGGCGCCGAACATGACGGTGCTGCTGCTCCACGACGAGGGCAGCGAGCCGCGGCTCCGGCGCGGTCTGACCGGCCCCGACGGCTTCCTGCCGCGTCCGCCGGCAGCGTTGCTCGTCGATCCGCGCGCGTCCCGGCCGCGCATGCGGATCGCGACGACGCTCCAGGAGGCACTCGACCGCCATCTGGAGTCGACCGGAAGCGGCGAGCCGGCCACCGCCGGCACATCGGACGAGCTGGCGGCCCTGCGCGCGACGAGCGCGCGCATCCGCGCAGGGGCCGGGCGGGGCGAGGTCCTCACCCAGGTCCTCTCCTTCGCGGCCGGTCGCTTTGCGCGCGTCGCCCTGTTCGGCGTGCGCGCGGACCGGGTCTTCGGCGTCGCCCAGGTGGGGCTCGGTCGCGCGGGCGGGCCCGACGACGCCGCGATCCGCGAGCTCTCCCTCGGCGCTGCGGAGCCGGCCTGGTTCCGTCGGGTGATCGCGGATCGGCAGCCCCGGCGCGCCGCGCCCGAGGACGAGGGCGATCAGCGCCTCGCGGTCCTGCTCGGAAACGAGATCCCGCGCGAGGCCTACGTGGCACCGATCGTGACGGACGAGCAGGTGGTTGCGCTGCTGTACGCCGACAACCTGCCGGGGGGCGAGCCCCTCGGCGACAGCGGGAGCCTCGAGGTCCTGCTCGACGCCGCCGGGATCGCCCTCGACCGCGCCGTTCTCGAGCGCGCGCTCGCCAGCGAGACCTAGGGCGCGAGGCGGGGCCAGACCCCCCCGTCCTGGGTCCGAAGCCGCATGCGAGCGGCTCCCTGAAGTGGGCGAAGCCGCTCAAGAAACGCCGCCCGACCGCCGATCCATCCGAGGCTCGGGAGGGGACTCGTGCGACGCATCCTCGTGGTAGAGGACTCGGGCGCGATGCGCGCCCTGATCGGTGCTGCTCTCGAAGATCTCGACGAGAAGCTCGAGATCGACGAGGCGGACAGCGGCTTCGCGGCGCTTCGGCTGCTGCCACGCCACAGCTACGACCTGATCGTGACCGACATCAACATGCCCGACATCAACGGGCTCGAGCTGGTGTCGTTCGTGAAGCGGGACCCGCGCTACCGCGAGACGCCGCTCCTGATCGTGTCGACCGAAGGCTCGGAACGGGATCGCGACAAGGGTCTCGCGCTCGGCGCCAGTGCGTATCTCGTGAAGCCCTTCGTCGCAGAGGAGCTGCGCAACCTCGTGCTCGCGCTGCTCGACGGCTCCGAGTCGGAGCGGAGCTGAGCGTGGCTACCCGTCGCCGCAAGACGCCGCCCGGCGATCCCCGCCCGGCGAAGCCGGCCCGCGGCCCGGACGTCCCGCCGGAAAAGCCGGCCCGCGGCCGGGACGTCTCGCCCGACAAGCCGGCCCGGAGCCCGGACGTCCCGCCGGACAAGCCGGCCCGCAGCCGGAAGCTCCAGCTGGAGTTCGTCTCGGAGGCCGAGGAGATCCTGGAGCGCATGCGCGACGATCTGTCGACGCTCGCCGAGGCGTCGGCGAGTGGTCGCGAGGCGGCGCCCGCGGTGGTGAACCAGCTGTTCCGCTCGGCGCACTCCCTGAAGGGCCTGTCCGGCATGTTCGAGATGGCGCCGCTCGCCGAGCTGGCGCATCACCTCGAGGACGTGCTCGACCGCTTTCGGCTCGGGCGCAGCACCCTGGGCAAGCAGGGGCTCGTGCTCCTCGACGAGAGCGTGGCCCTCGCCACCGCCAGCCTCGAGAAAGTCGGGCGGGAGGAGCCGGACCCGAGCCTGAGCGAGGCGATCGCCGATCTGGTGGGTCGCATCGCGGCCTGGAGCACCGAGCCCGCCGCCGCGGCCGCGGCGCCGGCGCCGGGAGTGCCGGAGCACCTGCTGCGAGCGCTCACCGAGTACGAGGAGTCGCGTCTCCGGGAGAGCCTGCGCCGGGGCCGCGGCCTCGCGCTGATCGACGTCGAGTTCCCGATCGCGAGCTTCGAAGAGTCGCTCGGGCAGCTGAACCGCGCCCTCCACGACCTCGGGGAGGTGATCTCGACGCTGCCTTCTTCGGCCGCCTCGCAGGAAGCGGGCATCCGCTTCGAGCTGCTCGTGGCGAGCGAGCTCGCGCCGGCCGCGCTGGCCGAGCGTCTGGGCCTCGACGCCGCGGCCGTACGCTCGGCCACGACGCCTGCGCCGCCCGTCGAGACGGCCACCGCGCCAGCGGACGCCGCGCATCCGAGCGAGGCGGATGCGGGCACGCTCAAGTCGCTCTCGAACACGGTGCGGGTCGACATCCGCAAGCTCGACGAGCTGCTGAACCTGGTCGGCGAGCTGGCCCGGGAGCGAAGCGCGCTCGGCGCCTTGGCCGAGCAGCTCGCCCGACAGCCCGAGACGGCGCGCGCCGCGGCCGATCTCGACAAGATCCGCCGCACGCTGGATCGCAAGGCGCAGGCGCTCCAGGCGGGCGTCCTCGACGTGCGCATGGTTCCCCTGCGCCAGGTGTTCGACAAGCTCGCCCGCGTGGTGCGCCGCCTGCGCATCGATCTGGGCAAGGACGTCGAACTCCAGATCCAGGGCGCCGACACCGAGCTCGACAAATTGATCGTGGAGGACCTGGTGGACCCGCTCGTCCACCTGGTCCGCAATGCGTTCGACCATGCCATCGAGCCCGCGGCCGAGAGGCGCGCCGCGGGCAAGACCGAGCGCGGGGTGATCCGGCTCGAGGCTTCGCAGCGCGGCAACGACGTGGCCGTGAGCGTCACGGACGACGGCCGCGGCATCGATCCCGAAGCGGTGCGGCGGCGCGCGGTCGAGCGCGGCGTGATCGCGAAGGACGACGTCCTCACCCGCAAGGAGCTGTTCGCACTGCTGTTCGGCGCCGGCTTCTCGACGCGCGACGAGGTCAGCGCGACCAGCGGCCGCGGCGTGGGGCTCGACGTGGTGCGAGAGAACGTCAGCGCGCTCGGCGGCATCGTCGACGTCGATTCCACGCTGGGCGAGGGCACCCGGGTCACCCTCACGCTGCCGATCACGCTGGCCATCGTGCAGGCCCTGCTGGTGACCGCGGGGGGCCAGCGCTTCGCGATTCCCCTCGGTGGAGTGCGCGAAACCCTCGCGGTGGGGCCGGGCGAGCTCCAGCAGAGCGCCGGGCGGGAGCTCTTGAACCTGCGCGGGGACGCGTTGCCGGTCTGCCGTCTGGTGGAGGCGTTCGCCCTGGCCCCCGTCGATGCGACCCAGAAGCAGTTCGCGGTCGTGCTCGGGATCGGCGACGTGCGCGTCGCGCTCCTGGTGGATGGCCTCGACGGTCAGCAGGACGCCGTGATCAAGCCGGTGCAGGGCCCGGTGCCGAACGTGCGAGGCGTTGCCGGTGCCACCGAGCTCGGGGATGGCAGCACGCTGCTCGTGCTCGACGTCTCGGCCCTCGTCGAGGACAGCACGCGCCGCCGGGAGACCCGATGAGCACGGCTGGCTTCGAGCGCTGGGACCGTCTGGCACGCGCTGCCGCGACGGCGCGCGAGGGCGGCGACGAGGCGCCGCGCGTCGAGCTGCTCCAGATCGAGGTGGCCGGCGCGCCGTATGCGCTTCCGATCGAACGCGTCCGCGAGATCGTGCGTCTGCGTCCGATCACGCCGATGCCGCGGGTCCCGGAGCTCGTGTTGGGCGTGATCAGCCTGCGCGGCGAGGTCGTGCAGGTCCTCGAGCTGGCCCGTCGCCTCGGAGCGGGGGGCAGGGCGCCCGCGCCCGGGTCTCGCATCGTGGTGCTGCACGGCGAGGAGGGCCCCGTGGTGGGGCTGCTGGTCGACGCGGTGACCGAGGTGCTGCGCCTGCCCGAAGACGAGCTGCGCGAGCCGCACGGAGACGCCGCGGATTGCGTCCGCGCGATCTGCCGACGCGGCAGCCGCTTCGTGAGCGTTCTCGACCCCGACTCGGTGATCCAACGTGTCGCAGCCTGACGTCCAGCTTCGGGACGACGCGCCCTTCGAGCTCGCCTGCTTCGAGCTCGCGGGGGCGCTCTATGCGTTGGACGTGACGCAGATCCTCGAGATCGTCCGCGTTCCTGCCCTCGTGCCGCTGCCCCAGGCCCCCGACCTGATCGAGGGCGTGGTCGACCTGCGCGGCGTCGTGCTGCCGATCGTCGACCTCGGCCGCGCGCTCGGCGGGGCGCCGGTCGAAGACCCCGCCGCCCGCGTCGCCGTGCTCCAGCTCGACGACCTGGTGTTCGGCCTCCGGGTCGGCTCCGGCAGTGAGGTGCTCTCGGTGCCCGCCGGTCAGGTGGAGGCGGTTCCGCGCCTGGCGACCCAGGCGGGCTACGAGCTGGTGCGAGCGGTCGTCCGTCGCCCGAGCGCGGGGCCGGTCCTGGTGCTGTCGCTCGAAGCGATCCTCGAGCGGGTCTACCGCTCGGCCCAGCGGGCGGAGGAGCCGTCATGAGCTCGGGCCCGGCGATGACGGCCACCCGCTTCCGGGTGCGGCACTCGCTCGCGAACGGGCTGCCGGGGCTCGCGGTCGGCGGCCTGGTCGCGATCTACCTCGGCGCGCTCCTCGAGTGGGACGCGGAGACGCTCCGGACGCTGGGCTGGTGTGCCGTGGTCGCCGCGTCCGTGATGATGCCGCTCGGGAACTGGCTCGAGCGCCGTGCGCATCGCGACGTGGTGCGGGCCCTCGAGGCGGAAGCGCGTGGCACGCTCGACGCCGCCCAGCGCGCTGCCGGTCACCACGCGGTGCTGCGGCTGCCGCTCGCGGGGCTGGCCTGGCACGCCTGCTGCTGGCCCGGAGCGGGTGCGATCGTCCTGCTCGGCCTCGCGATCGGGCTCGGGGAGTGGGAGGGCTTCCGCTCGCTCGTGACCCTGTGCGGCGTCCTGACCGGCGCCGCGATCGTGCTGCCGTTCACGTACTACACGCTGCGGCGGCTGGCGCAGCCCCTCCAGGAGCGCTGGGCCCGGGAGCTCTCGCTCGGGGAGCGACGACGGCTCGGCGTGGTGGCGCCGCTCCGCTGGAAGCTGGTGGCGCCGAGCGTCGCCGTCTGCGTCGCGATCGCCGTATTCGCCGCGTTGTACGTCCATCAGGCTGCACTGCGTCCCGTCGAGGCACACGATCTGAGCGTGAAGCAGGCGTTCCTGGCCGAGGCCGCCACACGCCTCTCCGGCGCCGAGACCGATCTCGGGGCGCTGCTCGCCCTCGGTCGCGAGCGGGCCGTCACGCAGGAGCTCCGCGTCGTCCGTTCCGAGCAGATTCCGGGCCTGCCCCTCACCGCGCGTGAGCGCCGCGCCCTGGCGGCCGGCCACGCCGCCGAAGCTCCGACGGGGGACAGCAGCGCGCTCGATACGCCGCACAGCTTCGCCTGGCAGCGGCTCGCCGACGGCTCGCTGCTGCTCGCGACCACACCGCTGGCGACGCTCGCCGCCGGCGCAGGCGCCACGCCCTTGATGGCGGCCTTCCTGCTGCTCGCCCTGGCCGCGAGTCTCGCGGTCACGAGCCTCCTCGTGCGCGACGTCTACGCCGCCACCCAGAAGCTGCTCGATCAGCTGGAGCGCGTCCGGCGCGGCGATCTCCGTGCCACGGCACCCCTCGGCTCGGACGACGAGCTGGGCGTGCTGGGCCTCGCGGTCGGCCGCATGAGCGCAGCGCTGCGGGGCACGCTGGCACGCACCGCCGAGGCGGCCGACCGGGTCGATGAGGCCTCGCGCCAGACGGCTGCCGTCGGCGCCGCCGTGAAGTTCGCCAGCGTCGAGCAGCGGGCCCATCTCGAGCGCGCGAACTCCTCCACCACCGCGATCGACCACCGCGCCAGCGACATCGCCGAATCGTCCGAGGTCCTGACCCGCAGCGTCGAGGAGGCCAGTAGCTCGGTGCTCGAGCTCGGTGCCGCAGCCGAACAGCTCAATCACACGGCCCGGGCCTTGAACGGCCAGGTCGACGAAGTCAGCGGCTCCATCGACCAGATGGTGCGCAGTGTGGCGCACGTCGGCGAGCACACCCAGGTGCTGGCCGAGGCGACGTTCGAGACCTCCAGCTCGCTCAGCGAGATGACCGAGTCGATGCGATCCGTCGACGGCCATGCCGTCGAGACCGCGCGCCTCTCCACGCGGGTGATCGAGCTCGCAGAGTCGGGTCGGACGCACGTGCAGCGCACGCGCGACGGAATGGAGGCGATCCGCAACGCGACGGACGGTGCCCGGCAGGTGATCCAGGGGCTGTCGGAGCGCATCGCCGGCATCGGCAAGATCGTCGACGTCATCGACGACGTCGCCGACGAGACCAATCTGCTGGCGCTGAACGCCGCGATCATCGCCGCCCAGGCCGGGGACCAGGGCCGGGCGTTCTCGGTCGTGGCGGACGAGATCAAGGACCTCGCGGACCGCGTGCTCTCCAGCACGAAGGAGATCGCAGCCCAGATCCGAGCGGTGCAGGACGAGAGCGCGAACGCCGCCGAGGCGATCGTGACCGGGTCCGCCCGGGTACGGGAAGGGGTCGAGCTCTCGGCCGGTGCCGGCATGGCGCTGGAGGAGATCACGGCCGCGGCGCGAGACTGCGGCGAGCGCACCGAGGAGATCGTCTCGGCGGTTCGGGAGCAGGCGCGCGCGACCTCCCACGTCGGGACGCTGATGGAGCGCGTCAACACGCATGTCGACGAGATCCGGGCGGCAGGCGTCGAGCAGTCGCGCGCGAACCAGGTGGTGACCCGCAGTGCAGTCGTGATGCGCGAGGTCGCTCACCAGACCCTGCGCACCACCGAAGAGCAAGCGCGAGGTTCGGCTCGCATCCGCGACGGGATGGAGGCCGTGCGCGACGTGGTGGACCGCATTCACGGTGCGCTGCGCGAGCAGAGCGAGGCCTGCCGGGATGCGGCCAGCTTCCTCGATCAGATCCACACGCGCACCCGCTCCCACGAGGACGCGGTCCTGCAGCTCGAGCGGGCGACGACCGCGCTCGCGCACGAAGCGTCGGAGCTCCGGTCGGATCTGCAGCAATTCCGATTCGGAGACGACGCGTGACGCGGAGGAGCCGAGCATGATCGCCGCCTGTCCGAGATGCGGAGCGCGCTACCGCGTCGAGCGGGAGCGCCTCGAGGCCGGCGGCGTGCGTCTGCGCTGTGCGCGTTGCGAGGCCGTCTTCCGCGTCCGACCTCCGGAGCCGCGCGCGAAGGCGCCGGCCGAGGCCGAAGCCCAACGCCCGGCCGTCCCGGCGCCCCCGGTTTCGCCGGAACGACCGGCTGCGCGGGAACGCCCGGCCGCTGCGGCCGCGCCGCAACGCCCGGCCGCGGCCGCGCCGCAACGCCCGGCCGCCGCGCCGCAGAGCCGGGACGTGTCGATCTCGCCGGACGAGCTGGACGCGCCGAGTCCCGCGCCCGCATCCGGCCCGCTGGTGCTGATCGCCATGCCCGACCAGGCGTTGGCGAGCGCGACCGCCGAAGTGCTCGTCGCCGAGGGCCTGACGGTGCTTCGGGTGGCCGACGGGGTCGAGGCCATGCTGCAGATCCAGCGCAAGTTGCCGCGGGCGCTCGTGCTCTCCGCGGACCTGCCCAAGATGTTCGGGTTCCAGGTCTGCGAGGTCGTGAAGCGCAACGAGAGTCTGCGCGACACCTTCGTGGTGCTGGTCGGCGCCATCCATCATCGGGAGCGCTACCGGCGCGCACCGGGCGAGCTCTACGGGGCGGACGCCTACGTGGAGGGCCCCGACCTGCCCGCCGGTCTCGTCCCGGTGCTGGCTCGCGGGGGTCTGTCGGGAGCCGCGAAGTGCAGCGCCGCCGGCCCGGCCCCGGTCCCCACCCCGAGCCGTCCGCCGGCCGAGGCGAGGCCGACTCCGCGCGTGTCGCCCGCACCGGTTGCCCCTGCCCCCACCGCCGCGACGCCCCCGGTCGCGACGAAACGCTCCCCCGCCCCGGCGCAGGGCGCGAAGACGCAAGCTGGCGACGGCCTCGACGCCGAGCGCGCCAAGGCCGAGCGGCTCGCACGCATCGTGGTCTCCGACATCGTGCTCTACAACGAGGAGCGCTTCAGCGCCGCCGTGCGCGGCGGCAACGTGCTCGATGCCATGGCCGGCGACCTCGCCGAGGGCCGCCAGCTCTTCGAAGAGCGGATCGACGCGCGGGTGCGCGCCGAGCGCGACTACCTGCGGGACGAGCTCCTCCGCCGCGCCGAGTCGCGGGGCGCCGCCTGAACCATCCATGAACGCACCCGACCTTCCACGGGACCGATGAACACACTCGACCGGCAACATCTGCTCGACGACCTCGCCCATCCGGACGAGGAGATCCGCCGCCTCGCGGTGGAGCGCACGTCCGAGCTGCCCACGGAAGAGGCCGTGCCCGCGTTGGTCGAGCGACTGGGCGACTCGAGCTGGCGGGTTCGCAAGGCCGCCGTCGAGCGGCTGATCGACCGCGACGACGCGGCGCCGGCGGTCCGCGCCCTGGTGGCGGCACTCGCGGACGGCGAGAACCCCGGCCGTCGCAACGCGGCGCTCGAGGCGCTCACGCGCTTCGGCGCGGCCGCCGTGCCCATCCTGCTCGAGGCGTCGGAGGACGAGGACGTCGACGTCCGGAAGCAGGTCGTGGACACGCTCGGTGCGATCGGCCACTCGAGCGCAGCGGACCGGCTGACCCAGCTGCTGGCCGACGCGGACGCCAACGTGCGTGCCGCCGCAGCAGAAGCGCTCGGCGCCGTGGCCGCCCTCGGCGTCGAAGGGCTGCTCCTGGCTCGGATCGAAGAAGACGCGGAGCCGCTGGTCCGCCTCTGCGCGCTGCGTTCGCTCGCCAAGCTGCGCGCGAGCGTTCCGGTGACGCGCCTCGAGGGTGCGCTCTCGGATCCGCTGCTGCGCCCGGCGGTGTTCGCGCTGCTCGGGGCGGCCGGCGACCCGGCGGCGTGGGACACCCTCCTGAAGGGCCTCTCCGCACGCGCGCGTTCCGCGCGGGAAGCGGCGATGGAGGCGATCGTCGAGGTGATCAGCCAGGCGGCGCCGGGCGAGGAACGGGGCCTGCTGGAGCGCCTGCGCGAGTGCGACGCTGGCTTCCTTCCCGATGCCCTCGAACGCCTGCGCGAGGCGCCGCTCACGATGCGCATGGTGCTGGTGCAGTTCCTCGCTCTGCTCGACCGGACCGACTGCGTGGTGCCGCTGCTCGAGGCGAGCGCCGACGAAGCGCTGGCAGAGCTCGCGTTGAACGCCCTCTCCGAGAACGGTGCACGGGTCGAGCACGCGCTCGAAGCCGGCTGGCAGCGCCTCGAAGAGCCCGTGCGGGTGCGCGCCTGCGAGCTGCTCGGGCGGACCGTCGGCCCGGTGGGAGAGGCGCTGCTCGAGGCCGCGCTCCGCGCCCCGGACCCGCACCTGCGGGGCACGGCCGCCCGGGCGCTGGCGGCCCGCGGGACCACGGAGGCACTGCCGGCCCTGGTGGCGGGGCTGGCCCAGGCCGCCACCGCCGAGCCGATCGATCCCACCGGTGAGCTCGAGGAGGCGGGCGCCTTCGAAGCGGCCATCGCCAGCCTCGTCGAGCCGGGCGGCGGACCGCTCGCCGACCGTGTGGTGGGGTTGCTGGAGGCCCACCTCGAGGGGGCGTCGGACGCGCTCCGCCTCGCCGTGGCCCGTCTGCTCGGACGCTTCGGCACGGCCGACCACGTGCCCCACCTCGAGCTGCTGCTGCTGGATCCGGTGGCCGAGGTGCGCCGCGCGGCCGTCGAGGCCGTGGCCGAGATCGCACCTGCCCACGTGGAGGTGTTGCGCTGCGCCCTGGCGGACGAGGAGCCGCGCGTTCGCGCCGGTGCGGCGATGGCGCTCGGCAAGTCGGGGGATGCCGGGGTCGTGGCCGACCTGGCCGCACTCTCCGAGGACGGGGACGCGCGAGTCTCCGGGGCGGCGCTGCGGGCCCTCGCGCGCTGGGCCGTCGCGGAGGGCTCGATGACGGCGCGCGAGCGGGCGCTGGTCCTGCTCTCGATCGGACTCGCCCGGGGCGGCATGGCGGCGCTGGCGGCGCTCGAGGCGCTCACCGAGCTGGGCGGATCCGACGCGGTGGCGCTCGCCTTCGACGTGCTGACGAGCCCGGAGCCCGAGGTGGTCGAGGCCGCCGTGGCTTGCATCGGTCGGCACGGGGGCCGCGACGAGCTGGCGCGGCTGCTCGACTGTCTCGGCCACCCGCACTGGAACGTGCGCGCCCGCACCGTCCAGGTCATGCAGGAGCGGCGTCACGTGCGCGCCATCCCCGCGATCCTGCGCCGGCTCGAGGGCGAGCGCGACGAGTTCGTGCGCGAGGCGGCCCTCGCGGCCCTGCATACGCTGGAGAGCCAGTAGCATGCCGGCCGTCCCCGCGGATCCGACGCTCAGCGACGTCCAGTACCGGATGTTCCGCGACTGGATCGCGGAGCGCGCAGGCCTGTGGTTCGCGCCCGACTCGCGTTTCGTGCTCGAGCGTCGGCTGGCGCGGCGCGTGCGCGCGCTCGATCTGGGGAGCTTCGCGGCCTACTTCCTGCAGCTTCGAAGCAGCGCCACCGACGACGGCGAGATCGGTGCGCTCTTCGACGAGCTGACCACGAACGAGACGTACTTCCTGCGCGAACGCGCGCAGCTGAATGCGCTCGTCACCGAGATCCTCCCCGAGTGGGTCGAGCGACGGCGTCGTACCGGCGGCCCCGTGAGCATCTGGACGGCCGGATGCTCGAGTGGGGAGGAGCCCTACAGCGTCGTGATGCTGGCGCGCGAAGCCGGCTTCGAACCGGGGCGCGACTTTCGGGTCTACGCCTCGGATCTCTCGCGCCGCGTCCTCCAGCTCGCCCGCCGCGGGGTGTATCGAGCGAACGCCTTCCGGGAGACCGAGGACGCGCTTCGCGCCAAGTACTTCATCGAGAAGGACGGCGCCTGGCGCATCGACGACGAGGTCAAGCGGCACGTCGTTTTCACGCGCGCCAACCTCGCGGACCCGGCGACGACCGGGGTGCTCGGGGCGATGGACGTGATCCTGTGCCGGAACGTGATCATGTACTTCGACTCCCCGGTCCGCAGTCGCGTCGTCCAGAGCTTCGCGGACAAGTTGAACCCGGGCGGCTACCTGCTGCTCGGCCACGCGGAGAGCCTGATCCGGGTCTCCAACGCCTTCGAGCTGCACCACCTGCGCGGGGACCTGGTCTATCGAAAGCCGCTGCCCGGGGCGGAGATCCCCGACCCGAGGCACGCCGCGGCCCGCGCGGCGATCGCGCTCGTCGACGATGAGGAGGGGGCTTCGTGAAGACCCTGGCGCCCATCCGTGTGCTGGTGATCGACGATTCCGCTTTCAGCCGCCGCACCCTCATCCAGATGCTGGAGCGGTCGCCGCTGATCGAGGTGGCGGACTGGGCGCACGACGGACAGGACGCGCTGGCCAAGGCGATCGACCGTCCCTACGACGTGATCACACTCGATCTCGAGATGCCGCGGATGGACGGCTTCACGTTCCTTCGCATCCTGATGGCGCGCCGGCCGACCCCGGTCATCGTCGTGAGCGGGCGGGCGGGCAGCCAGGACGTGTTCCGCGCGCTCGAGCTGGGCGCCGTCGACTTCGTCGCGAAGCCCACCCCGCGCGCCGCACCGGAGCTGGCCACGATCGAGCAGGAGCTGATCCGGAAGGTGCACTCCGTGCGCGAGCTTCGTCTGGATCGCCTGCGGAGTCGGCCCTCGGAGCCGACCGGCGCGGCGCCCCGAGCGGGCGGGCCGGCCTCGCGCCATCGCGTGGTGGCGATCGGGAGCTCGACGGGGGGGCCGGCCGCGCTGATGCAGCTCTTCGCGGCGTTTTCGACGCCTCCGCCGTGTGCGTTCGTCGTGGCGCAACACATGCCCGAGGGCTTCACGCGCGGCTTCGCCGCGCGCCTCACCAGTACCACGGTGTTCCAGGCCCAGGAGGCCGAGAGCGGGATGGTGCCGGAGCCTGGCCGCATCCTGGTAGCGCCCGGCGGCGCCCACCTCGAGTTCGAGGCGCGCGCCGGCGGGGTGGTGGCACGCGTCGTGCCCCGGGCTGCGAACGACCGCCACGCGCCCGCGGTGGACCGCCTCTTCGAGTCGGCCGCCAAGCATTGGGGCGCCGATCTGCTGGCGCTGGTCCTCACCGGAATGGGCGACGACGGCGCGCTGGGCGCCTCCTTCGTCAAGCGTTCCGGGGGCAACGTCATCGCGGAATCCGCGGAGACCGCCGTGATCTTCGGCATGCCGCAGCAGGCGATCCGCGTGGGCGCCGTGGACGCGGTGGTCCCCCTCCACGCGATGGCCGGGATGATTCGAGCGGGCTTCGCGGAAGCGCCGGGCGAGCGGGGCGGAGAGGGGAAATGAGCGACGGCGACGTCTTCGAGCGCGCCAGCGAGTTCCTCGCCCTGTTCCGACGCGGGGCGGAGTTCACGCGCGAGCTCGTCGAGGAGAACGCCCGCCTTCGCCGCCGCCTGCACGAGCTCGAGACGCGCCAGCAGGACGCTGCCCAGGACCCCAAGGAGTGGGACCGCCTGCGCGAGGAGCTCGTCGAGCGCATCCAGGGTCTCGAGAGCGAGCACCGCGACGCCCTCGACCGCCTCAAGGCGCTCGAGGAGGAGAACCGGAACTTCGCCGCGCGCTTCGTCGAGGTCGAGGAAGAGAACAACAGCCTCGCGAACCTCTACGTCGCGAGCTTCCAGCTGCACTCCACCCTCGATCTCGAGGAGGTGCTGAGCATCGTCGTCGAGATCGTGATCAACTTGATCGGCGCCGAGGTGTTCTGCGTCTACGCGCTCGATGAGCGCAACGGGACCCTCTCGCCCGTAGCGGCCGAGGGCCGCGAACGTTCGAGCTTCGCGCCCGTCGCGCTGGGCGAGGGCATGATCGGGGCCTCGGTGGAACGGGGCGAGATCCTGTCGCGCGACGGGGACGAGCTCGGCAGCGACGACTCCCCCCGCGTCAGCATCCCGCTCAAGGTCGGCGACCGGGCCGTGGGAGCCGTTGCGCTCTTCCACCTGCTCGCACAGAAGGAGCGGTTCAGCGCGCTCGACCACGAGCTCTTCGAGCTGCTCGGCGGTCACGCGGCCACCGCGATGCTCGCGGCGCAGCTTCACGGTCAATCGAAACGCAAGCTCAACACCATGTAGGGGCTCATCGAGCTCCTGACGCGCTAGGAGGCGACCGGCCATGGCGCGCCATCGCATCCTCATCGTCGAAGACAGCCCCACCATGCGGCAGCTGCTGCGTTTCGCGCTCAAGCGCCTGACCGACGTCGAGGTGGTCGAGGCCGGCGACGGCATGGACGGCCTCCGCAAGCTGACCAGCGACCACTTCGACCTGGCGCTGGTGGACATCAACATGCCGGTGATGGACGGCCTGAAGCTGATCCACCTGATCCGCGAGGAAGAGACGCTCCGCGCCATGCCGATCGTGGTGATCACGACGGAAGGGGCCGAGGAGGATCGGGCCCGCGCCCTCTCCCTCGGCGCCGACGAGTACCTGACCAAGCCGGTCCAGGCGGGGCGGGTGCTGCAGGTGGTGAAGGGGCTCCTGAAGTAGAGCCCCCGCGGGCGGCGGCGCATGCTAAACCCACGCCATGCCGCTGCTGCCGTCGCGTCGCCTGGCCGGGCTCCTCTGCGCCGGGGTGCTGCTGCTCGGGGCGTGCGGCTACTCCGTCGTGCGCTACGGCGGCGGCCTCGGAGACGTCCGTCGCGTCGCCCTCCGGGGGCTCACGAACGACACCTTCGAGCCGGGCGTCGAGGCGCTGGTCTCCGAGGCGCTCACCCGCGAGTTCCGGCAGCGTGGGGCGCTTCGCCTGGTGGACGATCCGGCGGCGGCCGACCTGGTGATCCGCGGCGCCGTGAAGCGCATCGTGACCCGGCGTCGCAGCTTCTCGTCGATCCTCTTCGCGCTCGAGTACGAGGTGCGCATGGAGCTGGGCCTCGCCATCGAGCGCCGGGACGGCACGACGGTGGCGATCGACCCGAACGCGCTGGCGGAGTCGGAGCGCTACCTCGCGAGCTCCGACCTCGAGGTGACCCGAACCAACCGGCAGGAGGCACTGCGTCGTCTGTCCGGCCTCCTCGCGGGCCGGGTTCACGATGCCCTCTACGAGCGAGCCGCCCGGTGACGCCGCCCGCTCCCGACCGGGCTCGTCCATGACGCCCAACGCGCCCGACCGGGCTCGTTCGTGACGCCCGACGCGCCCGACCGGGCTCGTTCGTGACGCCCGACGCGCTCCGCGAGGAGCTCGCCGCCGGCCGGCTGCGCCCGGCCTACCTGCTGGCCGGCGAGGAAGCGCTGCTCCGGGAGGCCGGGCTCCGGGCCCTGCGCGAGGCCGTGTTGGGCGACGCGGCGAACGACTTCGACTTCGACCGGCTCGAGGGGGACCGCACGTCCGCCGGTGCGCTGGTCGATGCGCTGCGGGCACTGCCCGTCCTGGCGAAGCGCCGCCTCGTCGTGCTGCGCGAGCCCGAGGCGAGGAAGGGACGGAGTGAAGGCCTGGTCGATGCGCTCGGCGCGGCCGTCGCCGAGCTGGCGGAGCAGGAACAGACGGTGCTCGTGGTGCTGGCGTCACGCATCGACCGCCGCTCGCGTTGGGTGCGCGCCTTCGCCGAGCCCGCCGCCCTGGTGGCGTGCGACCCGCCCAAGGGCACGAAGGCCGTGGCCGCGTTTGCCGTCGAGGAGGCGAAACGCCAGGGCATCCCGCTCGGCGCGGGTGCCGCGCAGGCGCTCGCCGAGGCGGTCGGCCCGCAGCTGCTCCGGCTTCGGAGCGAGCTCGAGAAGGCATCGCTCCTGGCCGGGCCCGGCAAGCGCGTCTCGCGCGACCATGTGCTGGAGGCGGTCTCGGCCGTCTCCGACGAGAAGGTCTGGGAGCTCACGGATGCGACCTTCGATGGGCGAAGCGCCGACGCGCTGGTCGCGCTCTCGCGTCTGCTCGCGGGCGGCGTGGCCGCGCCCCTCGTACTGGGCGCGCTCGCCTCGCAGCTGCGAAAGCTGGTGCGCGCCCGGGCAGGCGAGACGCCGCGCGGCCACCCCTTCGTGGTGCGTCGCATCGAAGCGCAGGCCCGGCGCCAGTCGCTCCGGCGGCTCCTGGCCGGCTTGCGCGCCGCGGAAGAGGCGGACGAGCGGCTGAAGGGGCGGGGCGGGCTGGCCGCCGACCGGGTGCTCGAGCGCCTGGTGCTCGGACTCTCGAGCTAGCCCGACTGCGCTTGCGCCTTGTGGACGGCGCGGGCGAGGCGCGAGACCGTGCGGCTGGCGGTGGCCTTCTTCACCACCCCCTTGCTCGCCGCCTTGCGGATCAGGCGCTCGGCCCGGCGCAGCTGGGCGGCCGCGGCCTCGAGGTCCCCGCCGGCCAACGCCGCCTGGACGGCGCGCGCGCCGCTGCGGACCTCGCTCTGCACGGCGCGGTTCCGCGCCCGGCGCTTCAGGGCCTGGCGCGCGCGCTTCTCGGCGGAGCGGTGTTGAGCCATCGGGGAGGTCCCTTTCCTCTGAGGTCGTCGGAGCGGCGCATCATACGCATTCCGGCGGCCTTCTTCACCGCCCCCCACGCTCTCCGCTCCACCGGCCGGCCCTTCAGCGCCGCCCCCGGCCCACCGATGAGAGGGCGATTTGGTGAGGGGGACCGTGCGCCTCGGCGTCGCCGTCAGCGGGGGGATCCTGTGTGCGTGCCTGGCAGCCGCCGGGGCCGCTGGGCAGGCCCCTGCGCCCGACGACCGGCTGGGCCCGCCCCGGCCGTTCCCCGTGGGGCTCGACCCGAACGCGCTCGAGATCAGCGAGCGCGACCCGATCCGGGCGGCCCTGTGGCGGGCCTGGTCGCTGCCCTCGAACGACCTCCGCGAGCGTTCGCTCCGGACCCAGCGCGCCGGCCTGGCCCACGGCCTCGGCAATCTGGTGGGTCCTGCGAATGCGCTGCTGCTCGAGCCGTCCTTCGGGAGCGCCCTCGAGCGGGCCGAGCTCGCGGCCGAGATCGCCCCCGACCTCCCCGCCAGCCACGCAGCGCTCGCCTCGGCCCGCTTCCGCGACTGGAAGCCGGGCTCTGCCTGGCGCGCGTTCCGGGACGCCCTGGCCGCCGCCGAGCGCCATCTCGAGGCGCGCCTCTGGCTGGAGGCCACCGGCGCCGACGTGCTGTTCGGGACGCTGCTCGGAGCGGCCCTCGGCTTCCTGGTGCTCTCGGCGGCCGCTGCGTTTCCGCGCTTCGCCCGCGACCTCCACTCGCTGCGCGAGCTGCCGGGAGCCTCCGCGGGGGCACTCGCCGTCTCGGTGGTCCTGCTCCCGGCGGCCCTGGGGGAGGGCGTGGCCGGCCTCGGGCTCGGGCTGGCCGCCTTCGCGCTCGTGAACGGCTCCTGGTGGCGACGTGCCTGTGCGCTGGGCGCCGCGGCCGTCCTGATGCTCGCGCTCCACCCCGGGCTCGAGCTGCGCGCGGAACGGCACGCCGCGCTCGCCATGGACGAGATCGCCGTCGCGGCCTGGTCCACCGAGCAGGGCACCCCGACCGCCTCCGAGCTCGCCCGCGTCGTGCGCCACGCCGACAGCGACCCGCTCGCGGGCCGCGCCCTGGCGCTGCGCCTGGCTCGGCAGGGCGAGCTGGTGCTCGCGGAGGAGCGCTTCGCGACGCTGGTCGACGAGGACGCGCCCTGGGACCTGACGGCGAACCTCGCCGCGGTGCGCCTGCTGCGCGGCGACCTGGACAGTGCGATCGAGCTCTACGAGCGGGCGGCGGATCGCTCGGAGTCGGCCGTGGTGCGGTTCGATCTCGCCCAGGCCTTCGGTCGCGCGATCCGCCTCGACGAGCAGGAGCTCGCGCTGGCCGAGGCCCAGGCCATCGACCCCGACATCCTCGCCGAGCTGAACCACCGCTACAACGGACAGGATGGCGCGATCGTGGCGTATCTCCCGCTCGGGGCCGAGGCGGTGCTGGGTCGCATCGACGGAAGCCCGGCGGTCTCCACCCTGGCGCGCGCGTACCGGCGACCGCTGGCCCCCGGACGACTGGGGGAGAGCATGCAGCAGGCGGCCCTCGGGCTCGGGCTCGCCGCGCTGTTCGGGCTCGGCTTCGGGGCGCTGCTGGTCCGGCTCGCCGGCCCCGACGAGGACCTCTACGCAGGCATCGCGCGCCTGCTCCAGACCCGCGGCGGCGATTCGATGGCGCGCATGGCGCAGATCGAGGAGCTGCGCACCCGGCAGGCCCGCATGGAACGCTTCGCGACGCTGGCGGCCCTGGTCGTGCCGGGCGCTGCCGGGATGGTGTCGCGGCGACCGCTGCTGGCGGCGGCCGGGGTCTCGATCTTCGCGTGCGCGGCGTCGCTCTGGGTATTCCGCGACGGCGCCGTCGCCGACCCGCTCGCGCTCGGGGCCCTGCCCGCCGGCCTCGTCGGCGTCGGCCTGGCCGGGCTCGCGCTCGCCTACCTGTTCGTGCTGGCGCTGGCCTTCGTGCTGCGCGACCGGGAGTGATCGTGTCGGTCGCACTCCACGGAAATCTCCGCGACTTCGGCATCGGCGAGGTCTTCCAGCTGATCGGTCAGCAGCAGAAGACCGGCGTGCTCGAGGTGAGCGACGAGAACCACCGCCTGCGCGTCAGCTTCGAGGGCGGCGCCGTCGTCTACGGCGAACGGGCCGGTGCCTACGAGCAGGCCGCACTGGGCGACATGCTGGTTCGCAGCGGCCTGATCACCCCCCAGCGACTGGTGGAGCTCGAGAGCCGCATCGCGGCGGGTGAGCTCCAGCTGGATGCGCTCCTGATCGAGAGCGGCGAGCTCTCGGAGGAGCGGGTCGAAGAGATCGTCGATCTCGTCACGCGGGAGACCCTGTTCGAGCTGCTGCGCTGGACGCGCGGCTCCTTCCACTTCACCTCCCGCAACGTCGCGCATCGCCGCGACCCCGCACGCTGCCTGCCCGCCGAGCAGCTGCTGATGGACGGCCTGCGCACCGTCGACGAGTGGCGCACCTTCGACGAGTACGCGGTCGCCCCCGAGAGCGTGTTCCTGCAGACGGGTCGCTTCGAGGAGTTCCGCAGCGCCCACCCGGGAGAATCGCCCGAGCAGCTGGCCGTGGCCGAGCGCCTGTTCCTGCTGATCGACGGGCAGATGCCGGTGCGGCGCATCGTGGATCTCTCCCGCCTCGGCAGCTTCGAGGGCGCGCGCTGGCTGACGCGGTTCCGACGCGCCGGTCTGATCGAGCCGATCGATCCCCAGATCCTCGCGCGGCGGCGCCGGCCGGCGCTCGCGCTCGCCGCCGGCTCGTCGCTGCTGGCGGGTCTGGTGGCGCTGCTGCCCTGGGCCTTGCTCGTGGCCGTCCTGGCGGGGCTCCTCCAGCAGCCCGGGCCGGCGCCGCTCGACCCCACCGCGCTGGCCGAGCGGGCGGCGCTCCACCGGGCCGAGGTGGCCTTCGAAGCGCGCCGCCTGCGCCACCTGGCGGACGCGCATCGCTACGCCCGGGGCGTCTGGCCCGACGGGCTGACCGACCTCCGTCGCTTCTTCCACGACGCCCGCCGGAGCGTCCCCTTGGCGCCGCTCGACTCCCGCGAATACTATTTCGCCCGCCGCGGCGACAGCTTCCTGGTCCTCGCCCCGGAGCCCTGAGGAGAGCCCCCACCTGAGCCAAGCCGACGCGCAAAGCCGCCAGACCCTGGTGTTCGACGACAACGCGCTGGCGGCGGCCCTCTACGGGGAGCGCGAGGGAACGCTTCGCATCCTGGAGCAGGAGCTCGGCATCCAGGCGCGTGCGCGCGGCAACCAGGTGCGGCTGCTGGGCCCCGAGGATCGCGTGCGCCTCGCACGCGGCGTGCTCGAGGAGCTCTACGCGGTCCTGCGCGGGGGCGGCTCGCTCGAGCCGCGTGACGTCCGGGCGGCCGTCCATGCCGTGGCGGAGGAGCCCGACACCGACCTGCGCGAGCTCTACAGCGACGTGCTCGCGAGCGTCGGGGGCCGGCGCCGCATCACGGCCAAGAACCTGACCCAGCGGCGCTACATCGACCTGATCCGCGCCCACGACCTGGTCGTGGCGATCGGGCCGGCCGGCACGGGCAAGACCTACCTCGCCATGGCGATGGCGATCGCCGCGCTCCAGCGTCGCGAGGTCGAGCGGGTGATCCTGACGCGGCCCGCGGTCGAGGCGGGCGAACGCCTCGGCTTCCTCCCCGGTACGATGGCCGAGAAGGTGAACCCCTACCTGCGTCCGTTGTACGACGCGCTCCACGACATGACCGACTTCGACAAGGCACAGCGGCTGATCGAACGCGGCACGATCGAGGTGGCCCCGCTCGCCTTCATGCGTGGCCGCACGCTCAACGAGTCCTTCGTCATCCTGGACGAAGCCCAGAACACCACGCCCGAGCAGATGAAGATGTTCCTGACCCGCCTCGGCTACGAGTCGAAGGCGGTGGTGACCGGCGACATCACGCAGGTGGATCTTCCCATGGGCAAGCCCTCGGGCCTGGTCGACGCCCTCGAGGTGCTGCGCGAGGTCGACGACGTCGGCATCCAACGCTTCACCGAGGCGGACGTGGTGCGGCATCCGCTGGTCCAGTCCATCGTGCGCGCCTACGAGCGTCGCGAGACCGAGCGCGGCGACCGGGCGAACGGCGAACGGGCGAACGGCGAGCGCGCCGAGCGGTCCAACGGGGATCGGAACGACACCAGCAACGGCTCCGGATGAGCGTCTCCCTTTCGGGGCCGCCGCGGCGGACCCGAGGCCTCCGCCGCGATCGCCTGCATCGCTTCGCGCGCGCCCTGCTGACCGCACTCGGTGAAGACCGGGCCGAGCTCTCGGTGGCCCTGCTCGACGACGACGAGGTGGCCGCCCTGAACGAGCGTTGGCGCGGGCGTTCCGGGCCGACCGACGTGCTCGCGTTCGCGCTGCGCGAAGGCCGCCACGCGCGACACCGTGGGCCCCTGCTCGGCGACGTGGTGATCGCGCTCGGCGTGGCCCGCCGCCAGGCGGCGGAGCGGGGACACGACCTGGAGACGGAGTGTCGCCGCCTGTTGATCCATGGCGTTCTGCATCTGCTCGGCTACGACCACCAGCGCAGCGAGGAGGCGCGCCGGATGCGCGCCAGGGAGCGGGCCCTGTGGCGCCGTCTGACATGAGCCGCGTCTGGGGAGCCGTCTACGTCGCGGCGACCGTGCTCGCCTTCCCGCATCCGCTCGGCGACTCCGTGCTCGACCTCGGGCTGGTGCTCGCCTGGCTGCCGCCCCTGGCGCTGCTCCTGGCGGTGCGTGGCCGCTCGCCGGGCGCCGCCGCCCGCTGGGGCTTCGGGCTCGGCGTGCTGGCCCACGCGGGCGTCTGGCACTGGATCTACGTGGTCACGGTCCACTATGGACACGCGCCGGCCTGGGTGGGCGTGGTCGCGCCGCCCCTGCTCGCCACCTGGCCGGGGCTCTTCACCGCGGCCTTCGCGGCCGCGAGCGTCGGCTTCGGGCGCCGCCGCCCGCTCTCTCCGTTCGCGCTGGCGGCGCTCTGGACCGCCCTCGAACACGGCCGCGGCGTGTTCCTGACCGGCTGGCCCTGGGGCACGCTCGGCTACGCCCAGCACCAGAACGACGCGCTGCTGGGGCTCGCCCCCTACGCCGGGGTCTACGCCCTCTCGTTCGCCTCCGTCCTGGCCGGCGCGAGCCTCCTCGAATGGGCGCTGCGCCGCGAGCCGGGGCGAAGCGGGCGGCGGGCCGCAGCCGGGCTCGCCACGGTTCTCGCCCTGCACGGGGTCGGCGCCACCCTGCGTCCGCCCGCCGAGCCGGGGCCCGAGCGCCTCCGGGTGGCCGTGCTCCAGGGCAACATCGACCAGGGCGTGAAGTGGTCGCCGACCTGGGCCGACCGCACGCTCGCCATCTACGAGCGGTTGACGCGCGAGGCGGTCGCGCGCGGTGCGGAGGTGGTGGTCTGGCCCGAGACCGCCGTGCCCGGTGCGCCCGACGCCGACCCCGCCCTCGAGGCGCGCCTCGGCGCACTCGCGCGGGAGACGGGCTCCGTGCTCGTGGTCGGCGCCGTCGGGGTCGCGTCGCGTGGGCCCGACGCGCCCCCCGATCTCTTCGATAGCGCGTTGCTCTACGGCACCGCCGGCGAGCGCCGGGACCGCTACGACAAGAGCCACCTGGTGCCCTTCGGCGAGTACCTGCCGTTCCGCGCGCTGCTCGGTCGCTTCATCCGGGCCGTCGCCACCGGCGCGGCGGGACGCGACGTCACGGCGGGGCCGGGTCCCCGCGTGCTGACCGTGCCGATCGACCGGGAACCCGTCGTGACCGCCGGGGTTCCCATCTGCTATGAACTGCTCTTCCCCGACCTCGTGCGTCGCTTCGCGGGGGGCGGAGCGCAGGTTCTCTTCGCCATCACCAACGACGCGTGGTACGGGCGCACGGGGGCCCCGCACCAGTTTCTCGCCATCACGGCGCTTCGCTCCGCGGAGACGGGACTCTGGACGGCGCGGGCGGCCAATACGGGGGTTTCGGCACTGATCGACGCACGCGGCAGGGTCCGGGAGCGCACCGCGATCTTCGAGGCAGGGCTGCTGGTGGGCGACGTCCCGCTCCGCGCCGGGCCGGCGACCTTCTACGCGCGCCACGGGGACTGGTTCGCGCTCGGCTGCTGGGCGGCGAGTGCCGCGCTTGCGCTCTCGGCACGAAGGGCGCGCGGAGTCACGGCATGAGCGAAGCGACGGGTCAGGACACGCTCGAGCTCGAGGAGCGGCTCGACGCCGCCAAGGAGCGCCTCGACGAGTTCCGGGGGCGTCTTTGACGAGGCCGCGCTGCGTGAACGATTGGCGCGCCTCGACGAAGAAGCGGCCCGCCCGGACCTGTGGAACGACCGGGAGCGCGCCGAGCAGGTGCTGCGCGAGAAGCGTGCCGTGGAGCGCGAGCTCGCCTTCCTGAGCACCCTCGCGAGCTCGCTCTCCGACGCCGCCGTGCTGCTCGAGCTGGCCGAAGAGGCGGGCGACGCGGGCACGCGCGCCGAGGCGGCCGAGAAGCTGCTTGCGTGCGAGCGCGACCTGGCGGACGCCGAGCTGCGCCAGCTGCTCGGCGGCGACCACGACGTCGACAACGCGATCCTCTCGATCAACGCCGGGGCCGGCGGCACGGATGCGGCCGACTGGGCCGAGATGCTGCTCCGCATGTACACGCGCTGGGCCGAGCTGCGCGGCTACGGCGTCGAGCTGCTCGACGCACAGCCCGGCGAAGAGGCGGGCCTGCGCAGCGCGACCGCCACCATCAAGGGCGAGTACGCCTACGGCTACCTCAAGGTGGAGCAGGGCGTGCACCGCCTCGTGCGCATCTCGCCCTTCGACTCCCAGCGTCGCCGGCACACCGCCTTCGCGAGCGTCTCGGTGTTTCCCGAGATCGACGACGCGATCGAGGTGGAGATCGACGAGAAGGATCTCCGGGTGGATACCTACCGCGCGGGCGGCGCCGGCGGACAGCACGTGAACAAGACCGACTCCGCGGTGCGACTCACCCACCTGCCGAGCGGCATCGTGGTGCAGTGCCAGAACGAGCGCTCGCAGCACAAGAACCGCGCGCAGGCGATGAAGGTGCTGCGCGCACGGCTGTTCGAGAAGGCGCAACGCGAGCAGGAGGAGAAGATGGCGGCGATGGCGGGCGAGAAGCTCGACGTCAGCTTCGGCAGCCAGATCCGCTCCTACACCCTGCATCCGGCGCAGCGCGTGAAGGACCACCGCACCGACGTGGAGATCGGGAACGCCCAGGGCGTGCTCGATGGCAACGTCGAGCCCTTCATCCGCGCGGCGCTGCGGGCGCGCACACAGCGGCCGGCGTCGTGAGCGACCGCGAGCAGGAGGCGCGCCGCGAGCGACTCGCGAAGCTGCGGGAGAGCGGGGTCGAAGCCTTCCCGGCGCGCGTCCCCGCGCACCAGCCGATCGCCGAGCTGCGGCGTCTCTTCGACGCCAAGGACGCCGAGCAGCTCGCCCAGGAGGCGAACCGCGCGGCCGTCGTGGGTCGCCTCCGCGCGCGGCGCTCCTTCGGCAAGCTGCTCTTCCTGACCGTGGTCCAGGACGGTGCGGCGCTCCAGCTCTCGGCCCGCAAGGGCGAGACGGACGCGGACACCTTCGCCTTCCTGCGTCAGCTCGACGTCGGCGACTTCGTCCACGCGAGCGGGTCCGTCTGGCGCACCCAGAAGGGCGAGCTCACCCTCGCCGTCGCCGAGGCCCGCCTGCTCGCCAAGGCGCTGCGCCCGCTTCCGGAGAAGTGGCACGGTCTGGCCGACGTGGAGGCGCGCTACCGCCAGCGCTACCTCGACCTGCTCGCCAACGAGCCGGCGCGCGAGGTCGCGATCCTGCGCAGCCGCACGCTGCGCGGCCTGCGCCAGTTCCTCGACGCCCGGGGCTTCCTCGAGGTCGAGACGCCCGTGCTCCAGCCGCTCTACGGTGGCGCCGCGGCGCGGCCGTTCACGACGCACCACGAGAGCTACGACCAGGCGCTCTACCTGCGCATTTCCGACGAGCTCTATCTGAAGCGGCTGGTGATCGGCGGGCTCGATCGCGTCTACGAGATCGCCCACAACTTCCGGAACGAGGGCATCAGCCACAAGCACAGCCCCGAGTTCACCATGCTCGAGTGCTACCAGGCCTACGCCGACTACGCCGACATGATGGAGCTGGTCCAGGCGCTGCTGTGCGCCGTTGCGGAGCAGGTCCTCGGCGGCCTCTCCATCCCGCACGGGGTCGGCAGCATCGAGCTCGCAGGCGAGTGGCGGCGCGTGACGATGCGCGACGCCGTCCGCGATGCGACCGGCGTGGACATCCTCGAGGCGAGCGACCTACCGTCGCTCCAGAAGGCGCTCGCCGCCACCGGCATCGAGGTGGGCGAAGCGCCCAGCTGGGCGCAGCTGGTGGACGACGTATTCAGCGCGAAGGTCGAGCCCGAGCTGATCCAGCCCACGTTCGTGACGCACCATCCCACCGAGCTCTCACCCCTCGCGAAGCGGTCGCCCGACGACCCGCGCCTGGTGGAGCGCTTCGAGCTGTTCCTGGCCGGGATGGAGATCGCGAACGCGTTCAGCGAGCTGAACGATCCCGACGACCAGCGCGCCCGCTTCGAAGAGCAACGTCGCTTTGCGGCCGAGGGCGACGACGAGGCCCATCCCCTCGACGAGGACTTCCTGGTGGCGCTCGAGCACGGCATGCCGCCCACCGGAGGGCTCGGGGTCGGCGTGGACCGCTGGGTCCGCGTGCTGGCCGACGCGTCGAACCTGCGCGAGGTGATCCTGTTCCCGCACCTCAGGCCGGAGAAGACGTGAGCGAGCTCTGGGAGGGCCTCTCGGCCGCGGGCGGCTCGCTGGCGCTGGCCTTCATCGTGGCCCTCGTGCTGGGCATCTGCGCAAACGCCGTGCTCTTCTTCGGCTCCGCCGTGGTGGTGCTCGAGCGCTTCGCGCGGGGCGCGCGGGGCGGCGTCACCGCACTCGTGGTCACCGCGGTGCTGGCCGCGTTGCTCGGAACGCTCGGCACCGACGAGGAGACCATCGAGGCGCTCGGCATCGTCTGGCCTGGAACGCTCGAGGCCTGGGCGGCGAGCGCGCTCGTGGCGGCGGTCGCCCTCGTTCTCGCGCAGGTGCTGATGGCCGCCGTGCTGCGCTTCGTGCCGCCGCGGGCGCTTGCGTTCGCGAGCGTCGTCGCGCTCGGTGCCGGCTACGCGCTCCTGGTCGGCGGGCTCGACCAGCTGGGCTACGCCGTGGCGCCGGCCCTGGCCAGCGGCGGCGCCTGGCTCGGGCTGCGCTGGCGCCGCCGTCGCCGCGGGCTCGCGCAGGCCGGCTTCGACGAGCGCCTGGCCGGCGCGCTCTTCGGGGTGCTCGTCCTCGGCGCCGGCCTCCCGCTCGTGCTCGCGGAGCCGTCCCTCCCGCTCGGCAGCGCGGGGGCCAGCCTGCTCACCAGCTTCTTCGCGCTGGTGCTCCTCGGCCTGCTACCGCGCGCGGCGGCGGGCTTCGTGGACGCGATCGGAACGGCGGAGTGGTTCATCGCGCGCCGCTACCTGTTCGCGAAGCGGCGCCAGACCTTCATCTCGGTGATCACCGGCATCTGCGTGGCCGGCGTGGCTGCGGGCGTGTGGCTGATCGTGATCGTGCTGTCCGTGATGAACGGCTTCGAACAGATCTGGCGCGACGAGATCATCGGCAACCGCGCCCACCTGACCGTCCACGCCATGACCCCGATCGCCGACTACCGGGAACTCCTCGAGCGCGTGGAGGGGGTGCCCGACGTGGTCGGGGCCGCGCCCTACGTGGATGCCGAGGGCATGGTGCGCGGGCAGGGCGGCGGCATCGTGGGCGTGCGCGTGCGCGGGATCGACCCGGAGCGCGTCGGCTCCGTCACCGACCTCCGCGGCGACCTGCTCCCCGGCTCCGAAGGCGCGCTGGAGGACCTCGCCCCGCGCGCGGACGAGAACGGGAGCGGGGATCCGGGCATCGTCGTGGGCAGCCAGCTGGCGGCCGCGATCGGGGTCGGGATCGGCGACTCGATCGTGCTGATCTCGCCCTTCGGCGGGCCCCCCACCCCGCTCGGCCCCGGCCCGCGGCTCGCCCGCTTCCGGGTGGCCGGCGTGTTCCAGTCCGGCTTCTTCCAGTACGACGAGATCTACACCTACGTGAGCCTCGCCGCCGCGCAGGACTTCCGGCGCTCGGCCGACGTCGTCGACGGCATCGAGGTGCGCACCACCGACTACTACCGCTCCCAGCGGGTCGGGGCGGAGATCGAGCGCGAGCTCGGCTTCCCGTACTACACCCGCGACTGGAAGGAGTTCTTTCCGAGCTTCTTCCAGGCGCTCAAGACCGAACGCGTGATGATGTTCGTGCTGCTGACGATGATCATGGTCGTGGCGGCCTTCGCGATCGTGGTCACGCTGGTCATGATGATCATGGAGAAGTCGTCGGACATCGCGATCCTGAAGGCGATGGGGGCGACCGACTCGGCGGTCGAACGGATCTTCGCGATCGAAGGCACGCTGATCGGCCTGCTCGGCACGGTGCTCGGCGTGCTCTCCGGGATCGCCGTCACGACGCAGCTCCCCTGGGTGCAGGAGCAGATCGAAGGCCTGACCGGCATCGACACCCTGCCGGCGGAGATCTACCAGCTCGGCACGTTGCCCTCGCGCATCGACCCGCTCCAGGTCTGCCTCGTGGTCGGCATCGCCATGGTGCTGGCGCTGGGCGCGACGCTGCTGCCGAGCCGGCACGGGTCCCGCCTCGACCCCGCCGAAGCGCTCCGGTACGAGTGATGGGCCACCCCTCGAGCGAGGCTCCGAGTCCGCCGCTGCTCCGCGCGGAGGGAGTCGCCAAGCGCTTCGTCACGGGCGAAGGGACGACCATCGAGGTGCTGCGCGACCTCGACCTCACGGTCGCGCGCGGGGAGCGCGTCGCCATCGTCGGCCAGTCCGGCATCGGCAAGTCCACGCTGCTCCACGTGCTCGGCACCCTCGATCACCCGAGCGAGGGGCGCGTGGTCTTCGAGGAGGAGGACGTCTTCGCCCGCGACGGCCAGTCGCTGGCGCGCTTCCGCAACGAGTCGCTCGGCTTCGTGTTCCAGTTCCACCATCTGCTGCCGGAGTTCAGCGCGCTCGAGAACGTGATGATGCCGGGCCTGCTGCGTGGGGTCGGGTTCGCGGCGAGCCGCGAGCGGGCGGCCGCGATCCTGGCCGAGGTCGAGCTCTCGCATCGGCTGACGCACCCCGTCGGCAAGCTCTCGGGCGGCGAGCGGCAGCGGGTGGCGGTGGCGCGCGCGCTGGTGATGGATCCGCCGCTGATCCTGGCCGACGAGCCCACCGGCAACCTCGACCCGGGCACGGCGGAGCGGGTGGGCGACCTGCTGGTCCGCCTCAACGAGTCGCGGGGGACGGCCCTCGTGGTCGTGACCCACAACGCGGAGCTGGCCTCGCGCATGGGCCGTGCGCTGGTGCTCGAGAACGGCCGGCTGCGCCCTGCCCGGGGCCGGGCGGACGCCCCGGCGAGCCCGGGAGCCCCGCTCTAACCTTTTGTTTCCAAAAGAGAAAAGGTCCAAAACCTGCTTGACCTGCGCGGCGGCTCCCGTTTATGCTTCCGCTTTTTCCGGGGCCCAGCAGGGGCCCGCGGCGCCGAGCCAGCGAGGCGCCGAGGAGCAGCGGTGGCGTCCATGCGACGAGCGGCAGAGGTGCGGGGCTGGTTCGCGGCCGTCGCCCTCGCGCTGCTCACGCCGCTGGCCGGCTGGGCCGAGAGCCCGGTGCGGGTCGTCGTCGCGGTGCTGCCCTTCGAGGTCCACAGCGAGAAGCCCCTCGACTACCTGGAGGGCTCCCTCGCCGAGCTCCTCGCGACCCGCCTCGAAGCGAGCGGCGAGGTGGAGGTGGTCGAGGCCCTGACCGTCCGCGAGACGCTGGTGGCCTGGCCGGGCGAGCGCAGCGAGGACGCGCTCCGGCGGCTGGCGAAGCAGCTCGACGCCGACTGGGTGGTCGTGGGCAGCCTGACGGAGCTCGCCGGGCAGTACAGCCTGGACGTGCGCGTGACCCCCGTCGAGAGTCGGGTGACGACGAGCACGCTGGTCTACTCCGCGAACGGGGACGACGAGCTCCTCGACCGCGTGAACGAGCTGGCCCGTCGCGTGCTCGGGATCGTGAGCGGGACCACTCGCGCCGCCCGGGTCGCACGGGTCGAGGTGCTGGGCGCGCCCGACGAGGCGGCCGTTCGGGCGGCCCTCGCGACGCGCGAGGGCGAGGCGTTCTCGGAGGAGAAGACCCGCAGCGATCTCGAGCGCGTCGAGCGCCTGCCGGGCGTCGCCGCCGCCCGGGTCGAGACCGACACCAGCCCGGAGGGGCTGGTCGTGACCTACCAGGTGATCGGCGAGGCGCGGCTCCTGCCCGACGCCGAGAGCGCGACGCCGCCCGGCGCGGGCCGCGTCGCGGCCCTTCGCGTGCGTGGCAACAAGCGCATCGAGTCCGCCGCCATCCTGGCGCGCGTGACCCACAAGGTGGGGGAGCCGTTCAGTCCCCCGCGCCTCGCGGCGGACGTGCGCGGCGTCTACGCGCTCGGCTTCTTCCGCGACGTGAAGGTGTACGAGGAGACCGGGCCGGAGGGAGTCTCGCTGACCTTCGAGGTCGAGGAGAACCCGGTGGTGCGGCAGGTGACGCTCAGCGGCAACGACAACGTCGACGGCGACAAGATCAAGGACATCCTGACGCTCACCACGGGGTCCACGCTCGACTACCCGCTGCTGTTCGAGAATCGCCAGCGCATCGAGGGGCTCTATCGCGCCGAGGGCTACTACCTGGCGAAGGTCAGCTCCCAGGTCGAGACCCTGACCGGCGACGCGGTCGGCGTGAACTTCGAGGTGAACGAGGGCAAGAAGCTCCGGCTGCGGCGCATCGAGTTCGACGGCAACGAGAGCAAGAGCGACGAGCAGCTCGGTGAAGGGCTCAAGACGAAGACCTGGCGCTGGTACTCCTTCCTGACCAGCTGGCTCGACAAGACCGGCACCTACTCCGAGCCGGTCTTCCTCCAGGACCTCGAGACCGTCGCGAACCGCTATCTCGACGATGGCTACATCCGCGCGGACGTGGGGGCGCCCGAGGTGATTCCCGAGGAGGACGGCCTGGTCGTGAAGGTCCCGGTCCGGGAGGGGGACCAGTATCGGCTGGGGCGCTCCGCGCTCTCGGGCGACGAGAGCGCCGACTTCGAAACGCTCCAGGAGGACCTCGAGCTCACCGAGGGCGACGTCTTCAGCCGCTCCAAGCTGAATACCGACCTCCAGACCCTCGAGAGCCACTACACCGACCGGGGCTTCTTCATGGCGCAGGTGCGCCCGCTCACGGCGGTCGACGAGGACGCCAAGCGCGTGGACGTCGACTACTCGGTGCAGAAGGGCTCGCTCTACTTCCTGCGCGAGATCGACGTGACCGGAAACCAGACCACCGTCGATCCGGTCGTGCGCCGGGAGGTGCGGCTGGTCGAAGGGCAGCTCTACTCGGCGCGCGCTCTCGACCTCTCGAAGCGGCGCATCCAGGGGCTCGGCTACTTCGAGGAGGTGAACTTCGAGCCGCGGCAGACCGACTTCGAGAACCAGCTCGACCTCGACGTGAAGGTGGTCGAGAAGCCGACGGGCTCGCTCTCGTTCGGCGCCGGCGTCTCTTCCCGGGACGGCTTCGTGGTCTCCGGCGCGGTTGCCGACAGCAACCTGCTGGGTCGGGGCCTGGCGGCCTCGATCGGCGGGGACCTCGGGGGCGAGAGTGAGCGCTTCTTCATCAACTTCGCCTGGCCCTACTTCCTGGATTCGAACTGGGGCCTCAGCACCCAGCTCTCGACCTGGCAGCTCGAGTTCGACGACTTCGAGCTCGAGCAGAGCGGCGCCGAGGTGGCGTTCTCGCATCCCCTGGACGAGAGCGGCCGCACGCGGGGCTTCGTCCGCTACGGCTTCTCCGAGCGGAGCCTGCTGAACGACCTCTTCACCTCGGGCGAGTTCGTGAGCGACGGGGACGGTGACGGCCAGACGCAGGGCAGCAACTCGACGGCAGCCTCGATGATCTACCGGGACATCGTGTCGGGCGCGAACCTCTCGGTGCCCAGCCCGCTCGACCCCAACGCGGGCTGTCTGAATCCGCTCGACAACCCGAAGGACCCGATGCTCCCGCGCGTCGCGTGTCTCAAGGGCGGTGGCGACGCCCAGATCACCAGCCTGATCGGCCTCGGCTTCCGCCGCGACACCCGCAACGACCGCGTCGCCGCCACGGCCGGCCACGTCATCGAAAGCAGCGTCGAGTTCGCCGGCCTGGGCGGCTTCTCGAAGTTCCTGCGCTTCGAGGGGCGGGCCGGCTTCTTCTTCTCCTACCCCGACTGGTTCCCGGAGTGGATCCCGTTCCGGGACAGCTCCGCCTGGCTGCTCGGGCTGCGCGCCGGCTATGCGCTCCCCTTCAACGACATCGGCGACTGGGACCTGGAAGGCTTCGACGGCAACCTGGACGAGTTCAACCGGAGCGTCGCCACGGGCGGCTCGGCGGAGATGCTGCCGCTCACCATGATCGACGACGACCTCGAGCTGCCCCTCTCGGAGCGCTACTTCATCGGCGGCCTCGGGAGCTTCCAGCTGCGCGGATTCAAGGCGCGCTCGGTGGGGCCGCGCCGCGCCGTGCTCCAGGCCCCGATCCCGTCGACGGACTCGAGCGGCAACACCGGGGTCCTCTACACCCCCGTGGACGTCGTCTGGGGCACCGACGAGTGCGCGGGCCCATCCCCCTTCGAGGCCGGCTTCGAGGGGAACCAGAACGGCCGCTGCAACAGCCTCGACGATCGCGACATCGACGACTTCGACGATCTCGACGAGACCGACGTGATCGGCGGCAACAAGTTCGCCACGGTCACGATCGAGTATCGTTTCCCGATCGCGGAGAGCTTCGGCCTGATGGGAATCCTGTTCTTCGACACCGGCAACGCGTTCGACGAGACCCAGAGCATTCTCGACCTGAGCGAGTGGCGTCAGGGCGCCGGGGCCGGCGTCCTGTGGTTCTCGCCCTTCGGTCCGCTCCAGGTGTTCCTGGGCGTCCCCCTCGACAAGCTCGACGTGGAAGACTCGACGGCATTCGAATTCTCGGTCGGCGGGCACGGCTTCTGAGCCCCCGGCGAGGGAGGTGAGTATGGATCGTGGATTCGCGATGGCGCTGGGCCTCGCGCTGGCGCTCGGCAGCGCACCGGCGGCAATGGCAGAGGACGTCAAGATCGGCATCGTCGACGTGGAGCAGGCGCTCTCGTCGACCGACGAGGGCAAGGCGGCGCGGGAGGAGATCACGCGCAAGATGCGGGAGGCGCGCGCCCAGGTGGAGCCCATGATGGAGCAGCGCAAGGCGCTCGCGGAAGAGCTCCAGGGCAAGAAGTACGTGCTCTCCGACGAGGCGCTGTTCCAGAAGCAGGTGCAGCTCGCCGAGCTCGAGAACAAGATCAAGAGCAAGCTCGAGGAGCTGGACGGCCAGCTCAAGATCGAGCAGGGCAAGGTGCTGGCGCCGCTCGAGACCAAGATGCGCACGATCATCGAGGCGATCGGCAAGGAGAACGGCTTCTCGCTGATCCTGCAGCGCAACAACCCGTACCTGATCTACTCCCGCGAGGCGCTCGACATCACCGACCTGGTGGTGTCGCGCTTCAACCAGAAGGGCTGAGTCCTGCCGTCCATCCACCCGACGGCCCTGGTCGAGAAGGGCGCGCGGCTCGCGGACGACGTCCGGATCGGGGCGTTCGCCGTGATCGGACCCGAGGTCGTGCTGGGCGAGGGGGTCGAGGTGCGCCCGCACGCGCTGGTGACCGGCCGCACCCGGGTCGGTCCGCGCACCCGCATCTTCCCGTTCGCGGTGCTCGGGGAGGAGCCCCAGGACAAGAGCTTTTCGGACGAAGCCACCGAGCTCGTGATCGGGGCCGACAACGTGTTGCGCGAGCACGTCACGATCCACGTCGGCACCGCGCGCGGCGGGGGCTGCACGCGCATCGGCGACGACAACTTCATCATGAACGGCGTGCACATCGCCCACGACGTGGTGGTGGGCTCCCACGTGATCGTCGCGAGCCAGGTCGCCATCGCCGGCCATGCCGAGGTCCAGGACTACGCGGTGATCGGCGGGCTCTCCGGCGTCCACCAGCACGCGCGGGTGGGGGAGTCGGCGATGGTCGGCGCCCTCTCCGGCGTCACGCTGGACGCGCCTCCGTTCGCGCTGGTCTCCGGCGAGCGCGCCACCCTGCGGGGTGTGAACGCCGTGGGGCTGCGGCGGCGCGGCTTCGACGCCGAGGTTCGCCAGGAGATCAAGCGCGCCTACCATCTGCTCTTCGGCTCGAAGCTGCGCCGCGAGGAGGCGTTGGCCAAGGCCCGTGCGGCGGGGTTCGCCTCGGCCGAGGTCGAGCGGCTGCTCGCGTTCGTGGAGGCATCGCCCCGCGGCGTCAGCCGCTGAGGGGGGCGAACGGTGTCGGGACGGCTCGGGGGCGGGGCATGACGCAGGCGTCCGGAACGCTGGGCCTGCTGGCCGGCATGGGGCGGCTCCCCGCGGAGATCGCGGCGAGCGCGCGCCGCCAGGGCCGGCGCGTGGCCGCGGTCGCGCTGCGCGAGCTGGCGGACGCCGGCCTCGAGGCCGAGGTCGACGCGATCACGTGGGCGAATCTCGGCGACTTCGGCGGCATGCTCGATTGGCTGCGCGCCGAAGGCGCCGCCGAGGTGGTGCTGGGCGGCAAGGTGCCGAAGGCCTTCCTCTGGGAGCGCCGCGACGCGGTCCGGCCCGACGCGCGTGCGCTCGCCGCGCTCGCCACGCTCGGCGACCGCAAGGACGACTCCCTGCTCGGCATGGTGGTGCAGGTCCTCGAGGCCGAGGGCCTTCGGGTGGGCAGCCAGCTCGCGCTGGCAGCCGACCTGTGCGCGCCGGTCGGCGTGCTCGGGCGCCACGTGCCGAGCGCCGAGCAGGAGCACGACGTCGCCTTCGCCTGGCCGATCGCCAAGTCGCTCGGCGCGCTCGACGTGGGGCAGAGCGTCGTGGTGCAGGGCCGGGCGGTGCTCGCCCTCGAGGCCGTGGAGGGCACGGACGCCGCGATCGAGCGCGGCTGCGCGCTGGCCGACGCCCGCAGCGGCGTGGTCGTCGTCAAGGTGGCGAAGCCGGCGCAGGACCCGCGCTTCGACGTGCCCACGGTCGGCCTCGCCACGCTCCGCACGCTGGTGAAGGGCGGAGGGGGGATGCTCGCCGTCGAAGCGGGCCAGACCCTGGTGCTCGAACGCGAGGCGCTGGTGGCGGAAGCCGACGCGCACGGGATTCCGGTGCTCGGCGTCGATGGTGCGCGCCTGGAGGGCGGCGCGTGAAGCCGGTCCGGCTGGCCGTCGTCGGCGCGGGGCACATGGGGCGCCTGCACGCCGCCAAGGTCGCGGCCCGCGCCCGTGAGCGCGGCGACGCCACGCTCGTGGCGGTGGCGGACCTCGACCGCGGCCGGGCCGAGGAGGTCGCGGCCGCCGAGGGCGTGCGCAGCGAGACCGACTACCGCGCACTCTTCCCCGAGCTCGACGCGCTGGTGGTGGCGGTGCCGACCGTGGCGCACGGGGAGGTGGTCGCGGCGGCGCTCGAGGCCGGCCTCGACG
>JBFIYM010000016.1:0-38495 GCA_041605395.1 Myxococcota bacterium
CCGCTCCGGGTGGCCACCGGCGGTGCGCCGCCCTCGCCCACGCTGCTCGCCCGCATGGAGCAGCTCGGCATCCGGGTTACCCACATCTACGGACTGACCGAGACCTACGGGCCGCACACCGTCTGCGAGCTGCAGCCCGGCTCCGAGGGCCTCGACGCCGAATCGCGCGCCCGCTTCCTCGCCCGCCAGGGCGTGCCGTACCACGTGGCCACGCCGCTGCGGGTCGTGGACGCCGCGATGAACGACGTCCCCGCCGACGGCCAGACGCTCGGCGAGGTGGTGATGCGGGGCAACAACGTGATGCAGGGCTACTTCGAGGATCCCGAGGCCACCGCCAGGGCCTTCGAAGGCGGCTGGTTCCACTCGGGGGACATCGGCGTCCTGCACCCCGACGGCTACATCGAGCTCCGCGATCGCAAGAAGGACATCATCATCAGCGGCGGCGAGAACATCTCCACGATCGAGGTGGAGCACGCCCTCGTGAAGCATCCCGCGGTGCTCGAGTGCGCGGTGGTGGCCATGCCCCACGAGAAGTGGGGCGAGGTGCCGAAGGCCTTCGTCGCGCTGCGGCCGGGGGCGCAGGTGAGCGAGCGCGAGCTGATCGACTTCTGCCGCGAGCGGCTGGCGCACTTCAAGTGCCCCAAGGCCGTCGAGTTCACGGAGCTTCCGAAGACCTCGACGGGAAAGATCCAGAAGTTCCGACTGCGCGAGAAGGAATGGGCCGGCCGCGCCGAGAGGATCCAGGGATGAGACGACTCGCGATCGGCCTGGTGGGCGCGCTCGGCACCGGGCTCGCCGCCCCGGCCGCGGCCCAGACGCCGGAGGCGCGCCTGGCCGAGGCGGTGCGCTTCGAGACCATCTCGCACCAGAACGATGCGGACTTCCAGCAGGGCGCCTTCGACGCCCTGCACGCCTGGATGGCGGCCACCTACCCGCGCGTCCACGCCAACCTCGCCCTCGAGCGCGTCGGCCGCGCGAGCCTGCTCTACCACTGGCCCGGCCGCGACGCGTCCCTCGCGCCGTTCCTGCTGGCATCCCATCTCGACGTCGTGCCGGCGCCCGACCCCGACTCCTGGACGCACCCGCCGTTCGCCGGGGTGATCGCCGACGGCTTCGTCTGGGGACGCGGGACGCTCGACGACAAGGCGGGCGTGATGGGCATCCTCGAGGCGCTCGAGCGGCTCCTCGCCAGCGGCTTCACGCCCGAACGCGGTCTCTGGGTCGCCTTCGGCCACGACGAAGAGGTGGGCGGCGAGCAGGGCGCCGCCGCCATCGCCGCACTGCTCGCCGAGCGCGGCGTCGAAGCCTGGTTCAGCCTCGACGAGGGCATGGCGATCGCGGAGCCCGGGGCCACGTCGTTCAGCCCGAAGCCGCTGGCCCTCGTCGGCGTGGCCGAGAAGGGCTTCCTGACCTTGCGCCTGACCGCGCGCGGCGCCGGCGGGCACTCGAGCGTGCCGCCGCGCTCGACCGCGATCGGGCGCATGGCGCGCGCCATCACGCGCCTCGCGGCGCGGCCGCTCGACGCGCGCACGGAGGGCGTCGTGAGCGACATGCTCCGGGCCATCGGGCCGCACAGCAGCGGGATCCAGCGGCTCGTGCTGAGCTGGCCCTGGCTGTTCGGGCCGCTGATCGAGGCCCAGCTCGTGAGCGAGCCCAGCACGAACGCCATGGTCCGCACCACCACCGCGGTGACGATGATCGACGGCGGCGTGAAGGCGAACGTGCTGCCGCGGGAGGTCAATGCGCGCGTCAACTTCCGCCTGCTCCCGGGCGACTCGAGCGAAGACGTGATCGAGCACGTGCGCGACGCCATCGACGACCCGGAGATCGAGATCCACGTCGAGACTGCGAACGAGGCGTCGCCGGTCGCCGACGTCCACTCGGACGCGTTCGCGCTGCTCTCCGAGGTCATCGAGGAGCAGGCCCCCGGCTCGGTGGTGGCGCCGGCCCTCGTCGTCGGGGGCACCGACACGCGGCACTACGTGCGGGTGACGGCGAGCGGCTTCCGCTTCCTCCCGATCCGCTTCGCGCTCGAGGACTTCGAACGGGTGCACGGTCGCGATGAACGTCTCTCGATCGAGAACTACCACTTCGCGATCGACTTCTACGAGCGCCTGGTGCGGCGGGCGGCGGGCGCGCCGCCGGGGCCGTAGCCGCGGGAGTCGGGTCAGGGGCCCGCTTCGTGCCAGGCCTCGGCCGCGCTCGGGTCGGGCGCCGCGTCCGCGAACAGCGCGGCGGGCAGCAGGGCCGCGGCGGTGGCGAGGGCGCGCTCGGCCGGCTCCCGACGTCCCGCCTGGAACAGGGCCCCGGCCACCTGGAGCGCGTGACCGCCGTCGCCCGCGCGGCGCGCGGGCTCGGGGAGCCCGTCGAGCGCTCCGGCCGCGGCCGCCGTCTCGCGGAGCGATTTCGCGAAGTCCGAGTAGTCGAGGCCGACCAGCGCGGCCTGCTTTCCGCTGGCGCCCGCGTGGGTGCGCGCCGCGAGGAGCTCGATCCGCGGCCGATCGTCGCTGTTGCGCGGCGTGGCCTGCCAGCCGTCGGCGGCCGGGGACAGCGGGGCGAGATAGAGCGAGAACGGTCCGAGGGGGTGGGTCAGCCAACGATCCCTCACGCCGGCCGCGCGCAGCGTGGCGGCCCGCTCGGCGGTCCGGGCCGCGTCGGGAAGGGGCCCGGCGCCGCCCACCAGGGCGAGGATCGGGTGGCGGGCGAAGAAGTCGCCACGCACGGCAAAGGCGTCGGGGAACACGTCGGCGAAGGTCGCCGCGATCACCCGCACCTCTTCCCGCGAGAGCTGATACAGGGGAAGCCATTGGCAGAAGACGCCGCCCGGCAAGAGGCGCCCGCGGGCCGCTTCGAAGTGCTCCCGCGTGTAGAGCGATCCCGTGCCTGCCCGCCAGGGCACGAAGAGGTCGGCCACGATCACGTCGAAGCGCCCGGCGGTCGCGCGCAGGAAGTTCCGCGCGTCGTCGAGCACGACCTCGCTGCGCGGGTCCGCGTAGACGCCCCGGTTCTCGGCTGCGAAGTGGTGCGAGGCGGCTTGGGCCACGCCCGGCACGATCTCGACCAGGGTGAGCCGGGCGAGGCTCGGATGCAGGAGTGCGGCACCGGCGCTGCTTCCCGTGGCGGAGCCCAGGAAGGCCACCCGCTCGGGGGCGGGATGCAGCAGCAGCGGCAGGTGCCCCTGGCGCTCCTGACGCACGGCGTCCGCGCTGCCGCCCAGCGTGTAGTGGTTGTCGATCTGGAGCCGGCGGCCGTCCGCGTCCGCCAGCACGGCGACCAGGCCCGCGGCGGTCTGCTCCGCGGCGAGCAGGTGCGCTCCGTCCTCGATGCGGAGCGGCGGCAGCCCCAGCGGACTGCCGCGCGAGATGACGAGCATCCAGCCGAGGCCCAGCGCGACGTCGCGTACCAGACGGGATCCGCCGGGCGGCGTCGGGGCGAGGAAGACGGCGGCGAACGCATGGACCATGCCGACGGCGGCCAGCGCGAGCCACAGGCCGAGCGTCGGCAGCAGCAGGTAGGGCGCGAGCAGCGCGCCGAGCAGGGCGCCTCCGGTGTTCCACGCGAGCAACGAGCCGACCAGCGCGCCGGGCTCCCCTGGGCCGGCCCGCTCCGCCCGGTGTCCCGCCAGCGCCAGCAGCGCCGGGAACACCCCCGCCCCCGCGAGCAGGGCGGGCCCGGCACAGAGCGCTGCGAGTTCGAACGACCGCCACAGGTAGTCGGGCCAGGGAAGCGCCGTCCCGAGGTAGGCGAGGCCATCGGTCGTGCCCACGAACACGGCCGGAAAGGCCGCAAAGGCGAGGGCCGAAGCGACGAGGCTCCAGCCGAGCACGTTCTCGGCGGGCACGCGCCGGCTTCGCTCGAGGGCGGCCACCCCGAGCGCACCGATCGCGAGGGCGAGCAGCGTCACCACGAGCACCGTCGCGAAGGCATAGGTGGATTGGTTGAGCACCCGCGCGAAGGCCTGCACGAGCAGCACCTGGGCGGCGAACGAGGCCAGGCCCGAGAGCGCGGCGAGGGCGCGCAGCGATGCGGCCGGCTTCGCGACGGAGCGCTCGGCCGGCTTCGCGACGGAGCGCTCGGCCGGCTTCGCGACGGAGCGCTCGGCCGCGGGCGGCTGGCGCCGCCCCACCACGCACGCCGTCGCGCCGGCCTTCGCGAGCAGGCCGACGCCCGTGGCGTGTCCCCACGAGACCCCGATCCACTCCGGCAGGAAGAAGCTCGCGAGCACGACGCCGAGCACCGCGCCGAGCGTGTTGACGCCGTAGAGCAGCGCCGCGCCCTGCCCGAGCCGCGCCGGCGTGGCGACACTGGCGCGCGCCAGCAGCGGCAGCGACGCCCCGAAGCAGAGCGCCGCAGGCAGCGTCGCGGCGAGGGCGATCGCATAGCGCGCCGTGGCCAGCGCGCCGGGCGAGCCGCGAAGGTCGTCGTACACGGCGTCCAGCACGCCCCCGAACGAGTCGAGCAGGATCGGCACGGCGAGGCAGGCCAGCGCGGCCACCAGCTCGAGGACTCCGTACCAGGCCAAGGGCCGTCGCGCGCGGCGGGCCAGCCGGCCCGCGAGGGCTGCGCCGAGGGCCTGCCCACTCAGGAAGGCGACCAGCGTGGCCGAGACGGCGGGCGCGCTGGCGCCGAGCAGGAGACGGAACCAGCGCAGCCAGGTGGTCTCGACCACCAGGGCGCCCGCCCCGGAGAGCACGAACAGGGCGGCCGCCAGGGCGAGCGGGGTCAGCACCCGCTCGGCCTCCCCGGGCATCGCCCGTTCGGCCTCCGAGGGGGCCGCCCGTTCGGCCTGCGAGGGGGGCTCCGAGGGCGTCGCCCGTCCGGCTTCGCCCGCCTTGGCGGGCGGCTCCGGGGCCTGCGCGGCGCGGCTGCGGCGCCGCCTACGAGCCACGCCGCGCCAGTGCGGCCTCGACGGCGGGCACGTCTTCCGGCACGTCGACCGGGAGGCTCTGCCAGCCCTCGATCACGGCGCAGCGGATCGCGAAGCCGTGCTCGAGGGCGCGGAGCTGCTCGAGCCCCTCCGCGCGCTCCGCCTCGCCCGGCGCGAGCGATGGGAAGCGCAGCAGGAAGGGCCGGCGGTAGGCGTACAGGCCGATGTGCTGGAGCCAGCGCGGCGCGGGCGCGTCCGCTCGCCGTGCGGGAATCGGCGCGCGGGAGAAGTAGAGCGCACGGCCGTTCCGGTCGAGCACCAGCTTCACGCGGTTGGGGTCGTCGAGCGCGCTCGGCTCGAGCGCATGCGCCAGCGTCGCCATCGGCGTGTCCGGATCGGCCTCGAGCACCTCGACGAGCGCGTCGATCACGAAGCCCTCGATCAACGGCTCGTCGCCCTGCACGTTCACGACGATGGCGTCGTCGAGGCCCGCGGCGGCTTCGGCCAGGCGGTCGGTTCCAGTGGGGTGGTCCGCGGCGGTCATCACGACGGGCGCGCCGAGGGCGGCGGCCGCCTCGGCGATGCGCTCGTCGTCGGTGGCGACGACGACCTCGCGCAGCCGCTTCGCGCGCCGCGCCCCCTCGATCACGTGCGCGATCATGGGGCGGCCGGCAAGCGGGGTGAGGGGCTTGCCCGGGAAGCGCGAGGCCTGGAAACGCGCCGGGATGATCCCCACGGCCGACATGGCGGCGGACGATAGCAAGCCACGGCGTCGCCCTCGCTGGGCCCCGGCCCGGGGGCTAGATTCGCTCCGTGTCCGACGCCCCCCGCCCCCGCGCCAAGGTCCTGTCCGTCGTCTCCAACAAGGGCGGGGTGGGCAAGACCACCGTCGCCACGAACCTGGCGATCTACCTGCGGGCGCTGCACGAGGATCTGCCGGTCGCGCTGGTGACGCTCGACGACCAGTCGATCGTCGAGCGCATGCTCCGGCTCGCGCCCTCGGGCCCCGAGGCGCCCAACCTGAAGCACGGCTGGTCGGTGCGCTGCTTCGACCGGGCGCTGGTGCTCGGCCAGTACGGCATCCACTTCGTACCGCCGCCGCCGGACACCGGCCCCTTGAAGTCGCGCGCCCAGGATCCCCGCACCCTGGCCCGCATCCTGGCGGCCACCGACTTCGACGGCCTCTGGCTGCTCGACACCAAGAGCGATCTGGAGGAGCTCACCCAGAATGCGCTGTACGCGTCGGACCTCGTGGTCCTGCCGGTGGCCGATCAGGCGTCGTTCGAGGAGGCCGGGAAGGCGCTCCGTCTGATGAGCCGGGACGGGGGTCGACCCGACCGCGGCCGCGTGCTCCTCACGCTGGTGGATCGGCGCACGCGGATCGACGCCGACCGACGCGACCTCGAGCACCGGCTGGCGGCGACCGTCGATGCCGAGGGCTGGCCGCGTTTCCAGACCTCGCTCTCGCGGAGCCCGCGCGTCGAGGCGCTCAACTCCGCGACCGGCACGCCCCGCTCCATCCTGCATCACGCGAAGGGCACGGCCATCCACCGCGAGCTGCGCGAGCTCGCCGAGGAGGTGGGCAAGTGGCTCGACCTCGGCACGCCCGTGCAGCGGGCGGCGCCGCCGCGGCCCGCACCGCGGCGCGAGCCCGATCGCAGCCTGGTCGACGAGATCCGCGGCGCGTTGCTGCGCAGCCTGCGTGGCTCGGGCCGCCCCTAGGCCGTCTCCGCGCACAGGATTCGGTCCCTAGATCCGCACCTCGCCGGCCACGATGCGGGCGTGCAGCGCCTCGTCGAGCGGCTCGTAGCGCCCGCCCTCGAGCAGGAAGAGGGGGTCGCGCACCTGGGCCGGATCGAATCCCTCCCTCACCAGGTCGACCTTGCGGTGCTTGAAGGTGCCGGTGATCTCGATCTCGGGCGTGAGGCGCAGGAACAGCGGTCGCGCGTAGGCCGGCAGCTCGCGGTTCACCCGCGCGGCCAGCGCCTCCGGGTCGAACGAGGCGTCCACCACCAGGGCGGCCATGCCGGCGCGCCCGTCCTGGCCCGGCACCTCGACGCCGTACACGTTCGCCTCCTTCACGCCCGGGCACACGGAGACGACCTCGGCCACCTCGTTCGTGGAGACGTTCTCGCCCTTCCAGCGGAAGGTGTCGCCGATGCGATCCACGAAGTAGAAGTAGCCCTCCTCGTCCTGTCGCATCAGATCGCCGGTGCGGAAGTAGGCGTCTCCCTTCTTGAAGACGTCGCGCAGGATCTTCTTCTCGGTGGCCTCGCGGTTGCTGTAGCCCTCGAAGGGCAGCGCGTCCGAGAGCCTGCCGATCGCCTCCCCGACCTCACCGGCCTTGCAGCGGATGCAGTGGCCGGCCGCGTCGCGCTCGAGCTCGTCGCGCGCCACGTCGTAGCGGATCAGCTCGACGCCCATGGCCCGGCGGACCAGGTGCGGCAGCCGGCCGATGGCGCCGACCTTCCCGTCGAAGTTCATGAGCGCCACGTTCCCCTCGGTGGCGCCGTAGAACTCGATGATGTGGGGAATGCGGAAGCGCTCCTGGAAGGCCGGCCAGATCTCGGGCCGCAGGCCGTTGCCGATGCAGACGCGGATGCCGTGGCGCCGCTCGTCCGGATGCTCGGGGGTGCCGAGCAGGTAGCGACAGAGCTCGCCGATGTACTGGAAGGAGGTGGCCTCGTAGCGAACGCAGTCGCTCCAGAAGCGGCTCGCCGAGAACTTCGGCGCAAGCGCCAGGCCGCCGCCCGACAGCAGGGCGCCGACGGTCGCCATCACGCCCCCGGCGGAGTGGTAGAGCGGCAGGCAGACGTAGACCCGGTCCTGCTCGTCGAGCCGCTGCGCGCCGTGGGCGCCGCCGCCCATCGCGAGGGCCCGCAGGTGGCTGATGTTGGCCGCCTTGGGCAGGCCCGTGGTGCCGCTCGTGTAGATGTAGAAGAGCTTGTCGGCGGCGGTCAGGCCGCGGCGCACCTCGGGATCGATCGGGTCGCCCGAGCGCTCCGCCAGCTCTTCGTCCAGGTCACGCGCGCCGTCCGCCGCGCCGCCGCAGGACCAGACCGTCGGCCAGGCCTCGACGTGTTCCCGCGCGCTGGCCAGGGAATCCCCGAGATCGGCGCCCACCACCACGTGCTTCGCCTGTGCCACGCCGAGGCAGTGCGCCAGCGGCTGCCCCCGCAGGTTGGTGTTGAGCAGCGCCGCCACGGCCCCGATCTTGGCCAGGCCGAGCCACGTCATGATGTACTCGGGAGAGTTCCCCATCAGCAGGGCGACGACGTCTCCGCGCTCGATTCCCTGGGCGGTCGCCCAGCGTGCCACCTGGTTGGCGCGCGCGTCGAGCTCCGCGTTCGTGACCTTCTGGTCCTCGAACAGGATGGCGATGCGATGGGGCGCTGCCCGGACGCGTTCCTCGATGAAATCGGCCAGCGAGGTCTCCGAGCTCGGCCGGACCTTGCGCAGGATGGCGTAGGTCCGAGCCGCGTTCCGTACGAACTGGGCGTCGAGCCGCAGCCGGTTCATCCATTCCATGGGGTCTCCCCTTCTTGCTCGCGCCATTCGCGGAGTGCGTGGTGGAGGCGAGCGCGCTGCGGGCCGAGGCGGTCCACGTCCCGGCCCCAGGCTTCGCGCAGCGCGTCGTCCTCCGTTTCGTTCCGGCGGCGTTCGAGCTCCTCGATGTCGCGATCGAGCGCCTGGAGCTCGAACAGCGCGTCGTCCGGCCGCTCCGCCGCGAGCAGCGCCAGCCCGCGCGCGAGCCGCTCGTCCGGGGCGACTCCGTCCCCGGGCCAGCGCTGCGACACGTAGCGCACGAGCATGCGCTCGATGCGCACGTCGTCGTGGTGCGCCGGCAGGTAGGCGGGCACGGCCTCGCAGCGGGACGCGAAGCCGTCGTGGTCGTAGGCGAGCACGGCGCCCCGACGCAGCAGGAACCACGAGGCGCGGGCGCTCCGCTTCCAGCCGAGGCCCTCGCGCTCGGAGCAGCGCCGCCCCGCCACGACCGCCAGCGGCCCGGTCTCCCCCTGGGCCCCCTCCGGCGCGAGCGACGTCCAGGGCCGCTTCCCGACCGCGATCACGCGGAGCTCCTCGATCTCGACGCGCGGCCCCGGCGCCTCCGCGTGGGGAAGCTTCCGGAGCAGCAGGGGCAACGGGTCGCCGACCGCCGGCACGGCCGGCACCCCGGGCGGCAGCGGCGGCGGCGGGCCGGCACAGGCCAGCGCGAGTGCGGCCCAGAGGGCGCCCCAGACGCACATCAGCCGACCAGCACGTCGCGCGCGGCGGGGCGCCCGCGGAAGCGCTCGTCCCAGGCGGCGAGGCGGGGGAGGCCCGCGGGCAACACCACGCCGCCGAAGCGCGCGAACTGGAGTGCGGCGGCGAGCGTGCAGTCGGCGAACGAGACCTCGTCGCCCGCGAGGCAGGGCCGACCGTCTGCGAGCCGCGCCTCGAGCACGGCGAGACCCTCGGGCAGGGCCGCCAGGGCGTGCTCGGCCACAGCGGGGTTCGGGGGCAGCCCGAGGGGCGACTTCGTGGCGTGGACGGCCCTGGCCACGGGGCTGAGCACGGCGAGCTCCGCGATCCGGTCGAGCTCGCGGCGCCGCGCCCGCTCGAGGGCGCTCCGCCCGAGCAGCGAGGGCTCCGGATGGAGCTCCTCCAGGTACTCGACGATCGCGACCGACTCGGTGAGGAAGGCCCCGTCGTCGAGCTCGAGCACCGGCAGCTTGCCGAGGGGGTTGCGCGCGAGATGCTCCGGCGAGCGGGCCTCGCCCCGCGGGAGGTTCACGAGCTCCTGGGCGAGCTCGATCGGGCGCCCCGCGGCCGCCTTCTCCGCCAGGTAGAGACGCACCCGGGTCGGATTCGGAGCGACCGGGAAGTAGAAGAGCTTCACGATCGCGGGACGCTAGCGCGCCCAGCGGTGAGCCGGGCCCTCGCGGCCACGTGCCCGGGACGGGCCCTTCGCCATCAAGCTGGGCCCGCGCGACACCGATTCGCCAGGCGTGAACCCCTCCGTCCAGGCCAGCTACATGAAGAACGTGCTCGGGGCCCTCGAGAAGCAGGGCCGCCTGAGCGCGCTCGCCGCCGAGGCGCCGGATCTGGTGCGGACGGTGGCGGAGGCGCCGCGCATGCGCTGGCTCCCGGTCGCCCACAACGTCCGCCTGGTGGAGGCGGCCGCGGCGTGCTTCGGGGCGGAGCGCGGCCTCTCGGTCCTTGCCGACTGCGTCGCCGGCCAGCTCGACAGCCCGCTCTGGCGAGGCTTCGTCGGCAGCGCCGTGCGGCTGCTCGGGCGCGATCCCGGCTCGCTCGGGCGCTGGCTGCCCCAGGCCTTCTCGCTGGTGTTCCGAGACTGCGGCCAGTGGGACGTCGAAGCCGACGGCGAGCAGGCCCTGCGGGTCCGTGTGCGCGGGCTTCCCGCGGACCTGGTCGGCCACCGCCTCTGGCTGCGCTCGCTCGCCATCGGCATGACCCCGCTCTTCACGGTGTGCCGATGCTCGGGCGAGGCGGAGCTCGAGACCGTCGACGAGGCGGCCCGCAGCGCGGGCTATCGGCTGCGCTGGAAGCCTGTGCCCTAGCGCCTGCTATCGGCTGCGCTGGAAGCCTGTGCCCTAGCGCCGGCTCAGCCGGGCCCGCGCCGGCTCTGGAGCGTCACGAAGCGGCGATACGCCCCGTCCGGTCGGGCCATCAGCGCCGCGTGGCTGCCGCTCTCGATGATGCGCCCGCTCTCGACGAAGTGGATGGTGTCGGCGTCGCGCACCGTCGAGAGGCGATGGGCGATCACCAGCACCGCCCGCTCGCGGCTGGCTTCGCGCAGGGCCACGACCAGGCGGTGCTCGGTCTCGGGGTCGAGTGCGCTGGTCGGCTCGTCGAGGATCAGGACGCGCGGGTCGCGCACCAGCCCCCGCGCGATGGCCAGGCGTTGCCGTTGGCCCACGGAGAGTCGGGCGCCGCCGCGACCGAGCGGGGTGTCGTAGCCCACCGGGAGCGCGGCGATGAAGTCGTGGGCGCCCGCCACGCGGGCCGCCGCCTCGAGGCGCTCGTCGGAGGCCTGCGCGTCGCCGATGCGGAGGTTCTCCGCCACGGTCGCGTCGAAGAGCGCGGTCTCCTGGAACACGAAGGAGATCTGGGAGCGCAGCGCGTCGCGCCGGACGCGTCGAACGTCCTTGCCGTCGAACGTGACGCGGCCCTGCTGCGGCTCCACGAAGCGCGGGATCAGGTAGGCGATCGTGGTCTTGCCGGCGCCGGCCGGCCCGACCAGCGCCGTCACCTCGCCGACGCGGACCCCGAGTGACACGCCGCGGAGCGCCGGGGTGCCGTCGGGCCAGGCGTAGTGCACGTCTTCGAGACGGACCTCGTGGCCGAGGCGCACGCCCGTCTCGGCATCCGGGGGCTCGCTCTCCCCGGGCAGGTCCATCAGGAAGAACACCCGCTCGAGACCAGCGGCCGACTCCTGCACGCGCAGCCAGATCGAGCCCAGCTCGACGCACGAGAAGACGAGCATCATGTAGTAGGTGAAGAGCAGGGCGAAGTCGCCTCGCGAGAGCTCGTCGTCGATCACGAGGCCTCCCACGTAGCTGAAGACGCGCGTGGCCACCCAGAGCCCCGGGATCACGCTCACGCAGAAGATCGCCATGCCGAGGGCGATCACGCGGCGATGGCTCTGGAAGGAGCCCCAGCTCGCCCGGTCGAAGCGGGAGCGCGCATGGGTCTCGGCCCCCAGGCTCTGGACGGCCAGGACGTTCGCGAGGCCTTCTTCCAACGAGTTGGTCGCGCTGGCCCCGGCGGTGCGCGCGGCCAGGCTGCGCCGCCTGAGCGCGCCCGCGAACGGCAGGGTGATCACGAAGGCGATGCCCACCAGCCAGGCCGCGCTCTCCCAGAGGATCGGGTGGTCGCCGTAGAGCGAGCGCAGGGTCGCGACCACCGCCAGGGCGAAGGCGCCCGCGGCCAGCGGCGTGAAGAGGATGCGGTAGACGGCGCTCGTCAGCGCGGGGGTGTCGTACAGCACCCGGAACACGGCGTCGCCGATGCGCTGGTCGTCGAAGGTGGTGAGCGGCAGGGCCTGGATGCGCTCGAAAAGGCGCGAGCGATAGTGGTGGTTCACGGCCTGCGTGAGACGGATCGTGAAGAAGAGATCCCACAGCCCGAGCAGCCCCGAGGCGATGCTGAAGCCCGCGTTGGCCTGGTTGTCCGTGCGGGTGGCCACGTCGTGGCCCGAGGAGAGGTAGGCGTCGGCGGAGTCGCGCTCCGTCGCGCCCGAGCCGGCCGCACCGACCAGCAGCACCGCGGCGAGCTGGAAGCCGACCACGGCCAGCACGAGCTCGAGGGTTCCGAGCCCGGCGAGCGGGGCCAGCAGCGCGTCCAGGAACGGCGGATAGGGGCGCGCCTGGGCCCCGATCGGAATGCCCTCGATCACGTGGTCGAGCACGATCTTCGCGGGCCAGGGCAGCATCAGGAGCGGCAGCATCGAGAGCAGCAGCAGCCCGCCCTTCGCCGCAAAGCGCCAGCGGAAGGGCGCGATGTAGCGGAACGTGCGCAGCAGCAGCCGGAGCGTCTCCGCGTGGGAGGCCGGCCGGGCCGGCGCCGCGGCGCTCACGTCGGGTCCTCATGCGGTGCCCGCGCGCCGTCGTCCCGGGTCGCTCTCGCGCCGTCGTCGCGCGCCGCGAGCGAGGCGTAGGGTCCGCCCCGTGCCCGCAGCGCCTCGTGAGTGCCCGCCTCCGCGATCACGCCGTCGGCGAGTACGAGGATCTGGTCGGCGTGGCGGATCGTCGAGAGCCGGTGGGTGATCACGAAGATGAGGCGTCCCGCGCCCCAGCCGGCGAGGCGTTCGAGCACCGCGCCCTCGGTCTCTGCGTCGAGCGCGGCGGTGGGCTCGTCGAGGATGAGGATCGGGGTGTCCTTCAGGACGGCCCGTGCGATCGAGAGGCGCTGGCGCTGGCCGGTCGAGAGCTTCGTGCCGCGCTCCCCCAGCAGCGTGTCGTAGCCCTCGGGCAGCGCGTCGATGAAGCCGTCCGCACACGCCACGCGAGCGGCTGCGCGGACCGCGGCGTCCGATGCGTCCGGCACGGCGTAGCGGATGTTCTCGCGAACGCTGGCCCCGAACAGCAGGTTCTCCTGGAGGGCGACGGCGATGTTGCCGCGCAGCGCGTCCAGGTCGATGTGGCGGAGGTCCACGTCGTCGATCCGGATGCGGCCCTGATCGGGGTCGAAGAGCCGGAGCAGCAACGCCATCAAGGTGCTCTTGCCCGCGCCCGTCGCTCCGACGATGGCGGTGACGCTGCCGACGCGGGCTTCGAAGTCCACGCCTTCGATCGCCGGGCGATCCGGCTGGTATCGGAAGCGCACGTCCTCGAAGCGCACGCCGCGCTCGAGGGCGGGGAACGGCTGCGCGTTCGGGGCGTTCTTCACCTCGGGCTCGAGATCGAGGAGCTCGAAGACCCGGTCGAGACCGATCACCACGTCCTGGGCCTCGCCCCAGGTGCGGAAGGCGCGCCGCAGGGCCGAGCCGCCGTCCCCGAAGCGCACCTTGAAGTAGTTGAACAGGCCGAGCGTCCAGGCGGCCGTCGCCGCGGCTCCGAACGCATGCAGCGTCTCGCCGCGTGCGGTCTGGAGGGCGCCCCAGCCGGCCGCCGCGACCATGCCGACCGCCGTGACCCAGAACAGCGCGACGGTCAGGAAGCCGAACAGCGCGCGGGCCTCGAAGGCCGAGGCGAAGGCGCCCACGCTCGCCGTCTCGAAGCGGCGCTGCTCGAAGCCCTCGCCGCCGTAGGCCTTGATCACGCGAATGCCGGCGAGGGTCTCCTGGATCCGCGAGGTCAGGTCCGAGTTGCGCTCGCGGGCCCGACGGAACGCGATCCGCAGCCGGCGGCCCAGCGCGTAGCCGAGCCCGAGCAGCGGCGGTGCCAGCAGCAGCAGCGCCAGGCCGAGGCGCCAGTCGAACGCCGTGACCACCGCGACCCCGAACAGGAAGCGCCCACTCGCGGCCAGGGGAACCAGGATCAGCACCTCGATCAGCTGGGTCACCATGGCGCTGTCCTGGATGGTCCGGAACAGCGCGTCGCCGATGCGGCTGCCCGCGTGGAAGCGCAGCGAGAGCTGCTGGAGGCGTTCGAGCAGCTGGACGCGCAGCAGCTGGTTCAGGCGCTGCAGGATCCACACCTGGTAGTAGTAGAGCGCCATCACCGCCGGCACGGCCACGACGCCGAAGCCGATGCCGACGAGGATGACGCGGTCGAGCACCTGCCGGCGCGCCTCGGCCGAGAGCGGCGCGCTGCCGGCGAAGCGCGCGGGGTCGAGGCCCAGCCAGAAGGCCTCCAGCTCGTTCAGCGGATTTCCCTGGAGCGCCCGCGTCCAGAACGCGTCGAAGAGCAGCACGCCGACCGGTACGAACGCCACGGCCACCGCGCTGAAGCCCGCGAAGAAGAGCAGCAGGTGCCGGAGCAGCGGACGCAGCAGCGCGAGACAACGGCCGAGCAGGCGGCGGACCAGGGCGAAGCTGAGGCGGTCGTTCGCGCCGCCGCGGCCGAGGGCCTGGAGCGCGGCGCTGGGGTCAGCGGTGTGCAAGAAACCTCTCTGGCGACGGGCGAACGCGAAAGCCTAGCCTCGCGAGTGGACGCCTGCTGTAGAGTGGGACGGGCCCCGGGGGCGGCGTGATCGCCGACACGGCGCGCGACGCGCGGGTCGGGCAGCCTGGTTGCAGCGGTGGATCGCGACGGCGGCGGCAGGAGCGAGGGGTTTCCAATGGCGGCGCGCGGCGTTCGAAGGGCAGGGCTGGCAACGCGCGGCGTCCGTTGCGCCGGCGTGGCGGCGTTGCTCGCGCTGCTCTGCGCGCCGGCGTGGGCGCAAGGCGTGGCCCGGTCCGAGCTCGTGGCCAGCGGCCTGGCCCAGCCGCTCACGGTGGCCGCTCCCGTCGGTGACTCGCGCCTCTTCGTCGCCGAGGAGGCGGGCCGGGTCCGCATCGTGGCCGGGGGCAGCGTGCTGCCGACGCCGTTCCTCGACATCGCGACACGGGTCTCGACGTCGGGCGAAGGGGGCCTGCTGGGGCTCGCATTCCCCGAGGACTTCGCGACCAGCGGTTGGTTCGTCGTCTACTACACCGACCTCGCCAACGACTCCGTGATCTCCCGCTTCTCGGTGAGCGAGAACCCGGACGTCGCCGATCCGAACAGCGAGGAGGTCCTGCTCTGGATCGACCAGCCGGACGCGCACACGAACCACCGCGGCGGCACGATCCACTTCGGGCGCGACGGCTTCCTGTGGTTCGCGACGGGCGACGGCGGGGGTAGCAACGACCCCGACGAGCAGGCGCAGAACCCGAATTCCCTGCTCGGCAAGATGCTGCGCATCGACGTCGGACCGGCCTTCGCACCCGACTCCCTCGTGGTGGCCGGCGAGGCGTATCGGATTCCGGCCGACAACCCCTTCGTCGGCGCGGCCCCGCGCGACGAGATCTGGGCCTTCGGCCTCCGCAACCCGTTCCGCTGGAGCTTCGATCGCCTCAACGGAGACGTCTGGATCGGCGACGTGGGGCAGGGCGCACGGGAAGAGGTCAGCTTCGAGCCGGCGAACGATCCCGGCGGGCGGAACTACGGCTGGGACGTGATGGAGGGGACGCGCTGCAACACCGCGGACCCCGCGCCGGCGCCGCCCTGCAACGACCCCTCCCTGACCCTGCCGGTCTACGAGTACGACCACAGCCTGGACGAGTGCTCCATCATCGGCGGCTTCGTCTATCGGAGCGACTCCTCGCTGCTGCGGGGCCTCTACTTCTTCGGCGACTTCTGCACCGGACGCGTCTTCACGTTCCAGCCCTCGACGGGGAACGTGGTGGACCGCACGGCCGAGCTCGGTGCGGCGGCCGACTCGGACTTCGACCTGGTGAGCTTCGGCGAGGACGGCTTCGGGCGACTGCTGCTCGTGCAGCGCGGCAGCGGACGCGTCCACCGCATCTCGCCGAACTCGCGGCCGAGCCCGGGCTGCGGCTTCGGTCCCGAGCTGGTCCTGCTCCTCCCCGTGCTCACGGCAGCGCGTCGCCGACGCGGGCGGCGGGCGGCTTCCTGACGGGCACGAGGCCTTCGGGCCGCTGCCTCCGGGTCGCGCTTGGCTTCGTGTCGGGTGTTCGCTTCCCTCCCTGCATGCGGCGATTCGGTCTCCTGGTCCTCGCAGCGTCCCTGGCCACGGCCAGCGCCGCAGAGCCGCCCGAAGCGGTCGGGCAGCTGCTGCGTGCGCCGCACCACGGGCCCGATGGTTTCTTCAACCCGTGGGAGCCGTTCGACTGGAGCCTCACGCGCTTCCTGCGCTGGCAGTTCAGCCGCAACCCGTTCGACAAGAGCCGCGACCCCGTGATTCCACGGGTGGTGAACGACGGCTCGGGCCTGGCCGGGCGCGAGCAGTCCGCCACGGTCACCTGGGTCGGGCACGCGACCGTGGCCGTACACGACGACGACGACGTGTTCCTGACCGACCCCCACTGGAGCGAACGCGCCCTGGTGCCGCGCCGGGTCGTGCCGCCCGGCGTGCCGCTCGAGGCGGTGCCGGGCCATGCCTTCGCCGTGATCTCGCACAACCACTACGACCACCTCGACGCGAAGACCGTCGAGCGCCTGCCGGAGACGGTGGCGTGGTTCGTCCCGCTCGGGCTGGCGGACTGGTTCCGCGAGCGTGGCCGCGAGCGCGTCGTCGAGCTCGATTGGTGGCAGAGCGCCCGGCACGGGCGCTGGACCCTCACCTGCCTGCCTTCCCAGCACTGGTCCCGCCGCATCGAGCAGGGCGTCAACGAATCGCTCTGGTGCGCCTGGCTGGTCGATTCGGGGGAGCGCCGCTACTTCTTCGCGGGGGACACCGGCTACTTCCCGGGCTTCGCGGAGTTCGGGCGCCAGTTCGGGCCGATCGACCTCGCACTGCTCCCGATCGGCGCCTACGAGCCGCGCTGGTTCATGCGCTACCAGCACCTGAACCCGGACGACGCGGTTCGCGCCACGCAGGATCTCGCCGCGCGTCACATGGTCTCCATCCACTGGGGCACGTTCGATCTGACCGACGAGCCGCTCGATCTTCCGCCCGCCGCGCTCGCGGAGGCCGTCGCGGCGCACGGGGAGTCGGCCGAGCGCTTCCGCGTCCTGGCGATCGGCGAGACCTGGCACCTGCCCGAGCCGTTGGCCGCCCAAGGGGACGCTGCGTCGGGCCGATGAGACAGGCGTAGAGGAGCGAGACGCCATGCTTCGCCTGCTGCGATTCGAAGGGACGCCCGCTCGCATGGGCGAGGCCTTCGGCGAGAGCTGCCGGGAGGCGATCGCCGCGCTCTACGCGCTTCGGCTCGAGAACGCGCTCGACCAGGCCCGGCGCTACGGCGGGCGGCCGGCGCGGGAGGCGGACCTGCTCGCGCTGGCCGAGGCCTGCCTCGAGGCGAGCGCCGCCTTCCACCCGGCGGGCGCCGCGGAGCTCCGCGGCATTGCCCGCGGTGCCGGGCTGTCCCCCGCCGAGGTGCTCGCGATGAACGGGCTCACCGACCTGCGCGACGCGCTCGCCTGGGGGGCGCCGCCGGACACCCGGGCGGGCTGCACGGCGTTCGTCGTGCAGCGAGACCACAGCGCCGACGGGCAGCTCTGGGCCGGCCAGACGTGGGACCTCGGCACGGAGAACCTCCCCTACGTGGTGGCGGTCGAGAGGCACCCGGAGGGCGCGCCCGAGACCCGCTGTGTGACGACGGTGGGGTGTCTCTCGCTGATGGGCATGAACGGCGAGGGGGTCGCGATCGGCACCACGAACCTGCGCACGACGGACGCGCGGATGGGGGTTCCCTACCTGAGCATCATCCACGCGGCGCTCGAGGCGCGCTCTGCGGAGGACGCGGCGGACTGCATCCTCGGGGCGCCGCGGGCCGGAGGGCACGCCTACACCGTCGTGGACCGCGAAGGCGCCGCCTACGCGATCGAGTGTACGGCGCGCCGCGGTCGACGCCTCGCCGTGCGCGGGGGCTTCCACGTCCAGACCAACCACTGCCAGCTGGCGGAGCATCGGGCGTTCGAGGCGGAGCTCTCGTTCGCCTCCTCGCAGGCGCGCCTGGCGCGCATGCGCGAGCTGCTGCGGGACGCTGGCCGGGTGGACGGCAGCATCCTCGCGCGCTGCCTGGCCGACGACGCCAACGGCAAGCTCGCGATCTGTCGCGACGACTTCGACGGCATCAGCACCAACGCCGCCCTGCTGGTCTCCCCGGAAGCCCCGCTCCTCCGCGCCTGCCAGGGCCTCCCCAGCAGCGCCCCCTGGCGCACGCTGCTCCCGTAGCGCCCTGCTGCGTGCCTAGGGCAGCGGCGATTCGTAGCGGGCGCTCTGGCCGGCGGTCTCCTCGACTTCGAGCCGGAGCCAGGTGACGGGGGTCTTCGCCAGGGAGGGGGCGAGGCCCTGCCACAGATGCTGCGCCAGCGCCTCGATCGTGACGTTCGGGAGCGGAAGCAGCGTCACTTCGTCGATCGGGAAGCGGTAGTCGCGCGCCCCGAGGCGGACGCAGAGCCCGTCGCCATCGCGCTTCAGCTCGAGCTTCGGGCTCTTCTCGGCGATCAGAACGCGCTCGTCGAGGGCAGCGCAGAGCGCGCGGATCGCCGCCTTCACGGGCGCCACGGCGACGAGCATGCCCTCGCGGTCGAGCGCCGGCCCGCCCAGCACGGCCCGGACGCGATAGTTGTGCCCGTGGAGGCGCTCGGCCGGAGCGTCCGGGAAGAGCGTGAAGTGTGCCGCCGCGAACGCGAAGTCCTCCTTCGCGAGGCGGAGCGAGAACTGCGCGCTGGCCGACACGGCGCCAGCTTCGCGCGCCATGTCGAGCCCCGCCAGCCCGAAGGCGCGCTCCGTGCGCTCCGCCCGCCGGGCCTCGCCGTGCGCAATCCCGCGGCCCGATGACGCGCGCCACCGCTCGGGTACCCTCCTCGGGCCCGGCGTCTGACGGAGGAGTGCCTTGCCCGAGCCCAGATCTGCCACCGGATCATGCGTCCGCTGCCAACGCGCCCTCGACCTCGCCTCGGTCAAGCGCGGCGGCCAGTGGTACTGCCGCTCCAGCTGTGCCGCCGGTCGGGGCCCCGAGCCGGCGCGGGTCTCCGAGCAGGCGCTGACGAATCGACCGCGCCGCTTCTTCCGGCGTCGTGCGCCGAAGGAGCTCCGGGGGAGCGCGTCGTGAGCGAGGCCGTACGCTACGAGGGCAAGGTGGCGCTGGTGACCGGCGCGGCCGCGGGAATCGGGCGTGCCACCGCCGAGCGCCTGGCCCGCGAAGGCGCGGCCCTGCTGCTGGCGGACCTTCCCGGCACCGGGCTGGAGGAGGTCGCCGCAGGCCTCCGCGCGACCGGCGCGCGCGTCCTCACCTCACCCGCCGACGTGAGCCGCGAGAGCGACTTCGAGGCGCTGGTCGCCCGGGCCGAGGCGGAGCTCGGCGGTCTCGATCTGCTCGTCAACAACGCGGGAATCGAAGGCGCAGTGGCGCCGATCGAGAGCTATCCGCTCGACGTCTTCGATCGGGTGCTCGCCGTGAACGTGCGGGGCGTCTTCCTCGGCCTCCGCTTCGCGGGTCCGCTGCTCCAGCGACGCGGCGGGGGCGCCATCGTGAACCTGGCGTCGGTCGCCGGCGTCACCGGCGAGGCCACGCTCTCGGCCTACGTCGCGAGCAAGCACGCGGTGATCGGGCTGACCCGCTCCGCGGCGCTCGCCTTCGGCGCCAGCGTGCGCGTGAACGCCGTGTGCCCCTCGCCGGTCGACACGCGCATGATGCGCTCGCTCGAGAGCGGCCTCGGCGGCGATCAGCCCGAGCTGGTGCGCAAGATGCTGGCGGAGCGGATTCCGGCGGGTCGCTACGCGGAGCCCGCCGAGATCGCGGCCCTGATCGCCTTCCTGGGCAGCGACGAGGCGCGCTTCATCAACGGCTCGATCTACACCATCGACGGGGGCATGACGCCCGTCTGAGCCGCGGCGCGTTCAGACGTCGAGGATGGCGCCCTGCGCTTCGAGGCGGGCGCGGAGCGTCTCGACCCCGAGCGCCGTCGGGTCGACGCCCGCGGCGAGCGCGAGGGCCGCGGCCGTCCCCGCCGCTTCGCCCGTCGCGAAGCAGGCGGGGATCTCCTTGGTCGCGTGGTGCACCCGGTGGTCCACAGAGATGCAGCGTCCGGCCACCAGCAGGTTCTCGAGCTCGCGCGGCAGCAGCGCGCCGTACGGGATCCAGTAGAGGGCGCCGTACTTGGTCCAGTGGCCGGTCAGCGCCACCGCGTCCGCCCGGGGACGGTCGACCTCGTCGCGGCCGAGCACGGCGCGGCCCAGCAGGCGCCGACTCTCCGTGATGCCGAGCTGCTCGGCCACGCGGCAGAGATGGGCGCGCGCGAAGCCCGGCTCCTCGCGGCGTAGGCGCTCGAACTCGGCCATCACGCGCTGCCGGCACGCCCGCTCGGCCAGGGTGAGGTCTTCGGGGAGCGTGGCGTCGATGCGGCGCGAGATCTTCTCGGTGGCACCCCAGGGCATCAGCAGGCGGCCCGCGCCCGGCGTTCGAAAGCCGAGCCCTCGCGCCGCGGCACCCGCCGCGTCCTCCACCCCACCGAGCACGAACCACAGCCACGGCAACACGTCCTCGCGCTCGAACGCGCAACCGGCTCCCGCGAAGACGTCCCCGTCGCCGCTGGCGTCGACCACGACGCGCGCGCGGACCGCGAAGCGCCCGGCCTTCGACTGGAACGCGACGGCTTCGACGCGCTCGCCCGCGACCAGCGGCTCGGCGGCCTGGGCGTGGAGCAGGAGTCGCGCCCCGGAGGCTTCCAGCAGCTCGAGGAGCACGAGGCGCATCGCCTCGGGGTCGTAGGCCACCGAGTACCGCACGCGGTGCGGCGCGCGTCCCCAGACCAGGCCGAAGCTTCGATCGCGCTCGACCAGCGCCTCGTCGGCACGTCCCCACTCACCCGGGGCGGGGAAGTAGGCGGCACCGCGCGCGGCGAGGCGCTCGGTGACCTCCTGGCACAGGCCGCCGACCACGGGATGGCCCCGGCCGTCGTCGAGGCTCAGCAGCAGGATGATCAGCCCGCCCGTGGCGAGACCGCCGAGCGCGTTGCTGCGCTCGACCAGCAGCACGTCGGCCCCGGCGCGAGCCGCCGAGGTCGCGGCGGCCACGCCGGCGGCGCCCCCGCCCACGACCAGCACGTCGCACTCGTACCGCACGGGCGTCAGTCGGGCCGGCTCCTGGACGAAGGCTTCGGGGGGCACGCGGGCGAGGGTAGGGCGGCGTGGCGCCGACGGCCCAGCGCTGCGGCACAATGGGGTACGCCCAGGAGGCGACTCCAGATGACGCGAAGCGCCGACGACCTCTTCTGGCAGCTCGCGGCGGATCTCCAGCGGGAGGACCCGCGCATCGTGGAGGGCACGATCATGAGCAGCCGCTGCCTGCGGGTGGGCTCCGAGTTCCTCGCGCTGGTCGATGCGCACGGCGGGGGCCTCGTCGTGAAGCTCCCGAAGGGCCGGGTGGCGCAGCTGATCGCGCAGGGCGTCGGCCGCCCGTTCGCGCCGGCCGGCCGCGTCTTCCGCGAATGGGTGGCGGTCCCGAAGCCCGATGCGCGGCGCTGGCGGGGCCTGCTGCGCGAAGGCGTCGCCTTCGTGGCCCCGTAGCGGGGCGTCCCGGGCGCTGGCTCCCCGGGCAGGACTCGAACCTGCGACCCAGCGGTTAACAGCCGCTTGCTCTACCAGCTGAGCTACCGGGGAACGAAGGTCCGCAGTCTAGAGAGTGGGCCAAGGACCGCAATCCAACGGGTCCGGCGGCTACTCCGGAACGCGCACTTCGTGCGGCGCGGAGGCGGGCGCCTCGCTCCCGTCGGAACGCAGCCCGACCAGGCGATAGCGCACGGTCTGCCCGGGTCGAACGCCGCGATGGACGAAGTGGGAGGCGTTCACGCGGGCCAGCTCGTCCTGGCCGAAGCGACCCTCGCTGAGCACGCGAACCGCCGGGATCTCGCGGCGCAGCGACTCGTTCCAGCGCAGCACGACGGTGTCTCCTTCCACGGTCGCCTCGAGGCCATAGTCGACGCTCTTCGTGCCCACCTCGTCCGAAGGGCCGCTCACCAGGCCGTCGCGGTCGAAGGCGATCAGCGAGTAGGCGAGCGTTTCTCCGGCCTCGACCTCCTCGTCGGCGACTCGCACCGTCTCGGCGTTCACCTCCGCGACCAGCTCCTCGTCTTCGGATCCGGCCCGCCGTCGGAACAATCGGTACCCGGCCAGGTCGCGCTCGACGTTGCGCTCCCACGCGATCACGTTGCGACCGAGTCCCTGCTCCGCGATGTGGAGGCCGGTCGGCGGCAGCGGCTCGGGCTTCGTCACGGCCCGCACCGCTACGGTGGCTTCTCCGATGCCCCCCGCGGCGTTGACCCCGGCCACCCGGTAGTAGAAGACGCGCAGGTCCCCGAGGCCGCGGTCCACGTAGGTGGTCGTGAAGCGACCCTTCGGACGTTCGATCACGCGGAAGGTTCCACTCGCACTCGGGCTCCGCGTGATGACGTAGCCGCTCACGCTCGGATCCAGCAGCGGCTCCCAGGAGAGCGCCACCTGCCGCGGCAGCTGGCTCCAGGCGCGCAGGCCCTCCGGCGCGGCCGGCGCGGGTGCGGTGGTGCCCGGCTGGGGCGGGCTCAGCTGCGCGCCGAGGCGCCCGAACGAATCGAAGGGTCGCACCCGGTAGTAGTAGGTGTTGCCGTCGCCCAGGTCGCCGGCCGTCTCGCGCGCCTGGACCTTGCTGCCGAGATCTTTGCCGTCGTCCCGGTAGGAGATCTGGAAGCGGCCCACCATGACGGCGATGCGCTGAAAGGGCCCCTCGGCGCTCGTCGCCCGTTCGATGGCGTAGCCGCCGACGTCGCCGGCCAGCACCGGGTCCCAGCGCAGCGGGATGCTGCGCAGCTCACCCGAGAACGTGCGCAGTCCCTCCACGGCGGAGAGGCGGGCGGGCGGGGCCTCGGTGAGGACCGGCGGCTCGGGCGCGCGCTCGTTCACGAGCGTGTCGCGCAGCCGCTCCACGTCGAGCAGGGAGGCGCAGCCCAGGCCCGGCAACAGCAGCACGAGTGCGCAGGTCCGGAGCGTCACGGCGCCTCCCATCCACCGCGTCACGGAGACCTCCGGGCGCCGACGCGGGGCGGCAGCGGCGCACCGCGCAGCCGGTCGAGGCTCTCGAGCAGCTGCTCGGCGCGGGTGGCGTACTCCCGGGCTTCGACGTTCTTCGGGTCGATCAACAGGGCGCGGCGCCACAGGTCCAGCGCCGACTGGAGATCCTCCTGCTGGAAGCGCCGCCGGCCGGCTTCGATCAGGCCGGGCACCTCGGGCGCGAGACGCCCGCGCAGGGCCGCGAGGTGTCGCCGCGCGCGCGTGTGCTTCGCGTCGGAGCGCAGGGCCCGCAGGTCCCAGCGGATCGCCTCGAAGGCGTCGCCGCGGCGCTCGGCGGCGAGTGCGTTCCGGTACATGCCCTCGGCCCGGATCTCGGTGTCGCTGGCGCGCACCTCACGCGGCTCGGGGGCCGACCCCGCACCGGGCGTCGAGCCCGCCCGGCGGTCCTGCTCGCGGATGCGCTCGATGAACGCGAGGTAGCCCTGCGCCGTCTCGTTGCTCGGATCGAGCTCGAGCACCGACTGGAAGGCGACCTCGGCGGCCTGGTGATCGCCCGACCCGAAGCCCCGGCGCCCCCGGGACAGGCGGCGCTCGATCTCGGCGGCGAGCGCCGCCTCGAGCGGGCGGCCGTCGTTGGTGGTCTCGGGCGACAACGGGTCCAGAATCCGCAGCCGCTCGAGCGCGTCGCGCGCCGCCGCCAGATCGCCGCGGGCGAAGGCCTCGCGCAGCTCGAGCCGCTTTGCCTCGCGCTCGCTGGCGAGGCGTCGCACCAGGTCCTGGACGTGGTCCAGGGTCGCGCGGTCTTGCTGCTGGAGCCGAAGCGCAAGCCGGTAGTTCAGCACCGACTCGGCCAGGCGTTCACGCTCCTCGTAGTAGAGTGCGCGCTTCTTGTAGAAGCGGACGCGTTGCTCGAACTCCTGCTCGACCTCGCGGATGCGTTGCTGCGCGGCCTCGTACTCGAACTGGTCGCTCTTGATGTCACGCCACACCGCCAGGGCGGCGAGCGGGTCCCCTTCCTGGTAGCGGCGCTCGCCCAGCTGGAGCGGCGTGGTACACGCCAGGGCCAGGCACGCGAGCAGACCCAGGACGGCGCGTCTCACGCGGAGGGCTCGTCCCGTCGCGTGGCTTCGCCCTCGAGCTCCACCGCGTAGACGTGCACCGGCTCGACCCGCCCCGAGAGCTGGCGCTCGCCCTCGAAGCGGAGCCGGTGGGAGCCTCGCACGCGCCGCTGCACCGCCTCGGTCAGCAGGATCTCCCCGGGACGCGCCTGCTTCTCGAGCCGCGCCGCGACGTTCACCGCGTCGCCGATCGCCGTGAAGTCGGTGCGGCGGTCCGAGCCGATGTTGCCGACGACGACCACGCCGGTGTGGATCCCGATGCCCAGCTCGACCGGGTGCTGTCCCGGCTGGAGCGCCCGGTTGCGGGCGGCGTTGCCCTGCACGATGTCGACGGCGGCCGCCACGGCCTGGACGGCATGGTCGGCCGTGGGGATCGGCGCGCCGAAGTAGGCCATCACCGAGTCGCCGATGAACTTGTCGAGGGTGCCGCCCCGCCGCAGGATCGCATCGGAGACCCGCTGGAAGACGTCGTTCAGCAGGGCCACGACGTCGCGGGCCTTCAGGCCCTCGGAGAGCCGCGTGAAGCCGCGCACGTCGACGAAGAGGACCGTGATCTCGCGCTCGGCGCCCTCGAGCTCGGTGCCCTCCGGTGTCTCGAGCAGGGTGTTCAGCACGTAGTCGCTGGCATAGCGCCCGAACGCGCGCTGGATGCGTTCCTTCTGCTGGAGGGACTCCCCCATCTCGTTGAAGGCCCGGGTGAGCTCGCCCACCTCGTCGCTCGAGGTGGGCGGAACGCGCGCCTCCAGGTCGCCCGCGGAGAGACGCTCCACCCCCGCGCGGAGCCGCCGGATCGGCCCGACCAGGAGCGCCACGAAGCCGACCCCGCCGGCGATGCCGAGCCCGACCACGGCGACGGCCACGGCGGTGAGCTGGATCTGGGTCTCGCGCACCACCGGCTCCACCAGGCGCCGGAGGTCGAGCTCCACCTGGGCCTCGCCCACGTGGACGCCGCTGTAGATCACCGCCGCGGCGATCAGGAGACGCGGCTCGCGGCGTTCGGCGCGCACCGCCGCGCCGCCGGCCGTGAGCGCCACGCGCTGGAGGCCGTGCTCGGCATCGTCGAGCGAGCCGACCACGACGCCCGAGCGATCGAGCAGCCGCGCCGCGACCACGCCCTTCTCGCTGCCGGCCGTCTCCACCAACGTGTCCAGGTTCAGCTGGTCGTTCTCGATCAGCGGGATCTTCGCGTCCCCCGCGAGGTTGCGGGCCAGGGCGACGCCGAAGCGCTCTACCTCGGTCTCGAGTGCACGTCGCTCCTGGCGCGTGGCGAGCCAGGTGAGGGCGAAGGAGCCCAACACGAGCAGGGCCACGACCAGGGCACTGAACTTGAACTGAAGCGATCGCACGATTGGGTTCCAGGGCGAGGTGCCGGCCCCCCGGACCGGGGTGGATCACCCGGCAGCGAAGCGGATCTCCAGGATCTCGAGCTCTCTCGTTCCCTTCGGCACGCGCACCTGAACGCACGAGCCCTGCTCCCGGCCCATGATGGCGCGCGCCACCGGGGAGGTGACCGAGATCAGGCCCTGGTTCACGTCGGCTTCATCCTCCCCGACGATCGTGTAGGTGATCCGCTCCTCGGATTCCACGTCGGAGAGCATCACCGTGGCCCCGAAGACCACGCGATTTCCCGACTGCGCGGCCGGGTCGATGATCTGCGCCCGGGCCAGGCGGTCCTCGAGCTGGCGCAGGCGCGCCTCGATCTGGCCCTGGCGCTCCTTGGCGGCGTGGTACTCGGCGTTCTCCGAGATGTCGCCGTGGGCCCGGGCCGCCTCGATCTCGCGCACGATGCGCGGGCGCTCCTCGGCCCGGAGGCGCTTCAGCTCCTCCTCGAGCAGGCCGTAGCCGCGCGGGGTCATGGGAACCCGATCCAACGTTTGCTCCAAAAGCGGACGACGCCCCGGCTGGCGAGGGCGTCGTATGCGCGGGAGGCTAACCAGCGAACATGGCGCTGGGCAAATCCATTCCCGGGGGGCAGCCGGGCAGGGACGAGGGGATTCCGACCCGCTGGGTCGCCATCTTCTATGGGCTACTCGGAGCCGCGGCGGTCGCCTGGCGGGTCGGCGCGGACGGGGAGCTCCCGTGGCGACATCCGGGCGACGCGAGCGCGAGCCCGCTCGCCCTGCGCGTCGCCCTCGGCGTCGGTCTCGGCCTCGCGATCGTCGTGGCCTCGCGGCTCCTGACTCGCGCCACCCGGAGCGGGGCCCGGCTCGCCGCCGAGCTGGGCGCCGTGCTGGGCCCCCTCTCGCGGCGCCGCGCCTGGGGCTTCGCCCTCGCCAGCGGTCTCGCCGAGGAGGCCTTCTTCCGCGGCGCGCTCCAGGCGCAGGTCGGTTGGGGCGTGGCGACCGTCCTCTTCGCCCTCGCGCACTACGTGCCGCGCCCGGGGCTGCGCGCGTGGAGCCTGTTCGCACTCGGCGCGGGCGCAGCCTTCGGCGGCCTGTTCGTCTTCACGGGCGACCTGCTGGCCCCCGCGCTGGCCCACGTCGTGGTGAACGGCGCGAACCTGCACTGGCTCTCGCAGCAGGTCGGCTCGGGGAAGCGCGTCTAGCCGCGCAGCCGGGCGACCGCCTCGATCTCGATCGCCGCGCCGAGCGGGAGCGCAGCCACACCGATCGTGCTGCGGGCGGGCTTGGGCTCGCCGGTGAAGTAGCGCCCGTAGACGGCGTTGAGGCGCGGGAACAGGCCGAGGTCGGTCAGGAAGACGGTGGTCTTGACCACCGTGTCGAGCGAGGCGCCGGCGGCCTCGAGCACGGCCCGCAGGTTGTCCAGCACGCGTTCCGCCTGCGCCTCGAACTCGCCCGCCACGATGCGGCCCGTGCTCGGGTCGAGCGGCACCTGCCCGGATGCGAACACCCAGCCGTCCGTGACCACGGCCTGCGCATAGGGACCGACCGGGGCCGGCGCGCCAGGGGTGAGAACGGCTCTCGCGGACAAGGGCTAGGCGTGGCCGACGCCGTCGTCGCTGTCACCGTCGAGCAGGCGCTCTTCGAGCACGCGCAACAGATAGCCGAGCAACATCAGGTTCGGGATGCGCCGCTTCATGGCATCGCCGAGGCCGTCGCGGTCGTCGACGGTGCGTGCGTAGTCCGAGAAGAACTGCAACGTCTCCAGCGGGACGTTCTTGGCGAGGACCTGATTGATCTGGTCGGGAGCGAGCTCACCGAACAGATCGGCGAACTCCCACGCCAGCTCACTGTGCGTCATTCCGTGCTCCCGCTTCCCCGTCGGGGCCGATCCTGCCACTGGTGCAGAGGGGTGTCAATCGAATCCACCGTCGGAGGAGAGTGCGCATGCAGCTCGCAACAGGGGCGCTTTCCGCTGACGGATCAGAGGCTCCGACCCTCGACTTGCCGCCCGGTCGGCCGGCCACGAATCGGTCGGCCGGGGGCCGCATTCCCGAGCGCGCCCGTTTCGAAGAGCTCGGGTCGCACGAACAGCGGCGCACCGAGGCGCAAGCCGATGGCAATGGCGTCGCTGGGCCGCGAGTCGATGGAGACGTGGCGACCGCGCTGGTCGAGCTCGATCTGCGCGTAGTAGATGCCGTCTCGGAGCTCCGTCACCACGACGCGGAGGATGGTGCCGTCGAGGCTCTCGATCAGGCGCTGGGCGAGGTCGTGCGTGTTGGGGCGAACCGGCGTACGCGCCTCGAGCTGGGTCGCGATCGAGTGGGCCTCGGCGGGGCCGATCCAGATCGGCAGCCGGCGTTCGCCGTCCGACTCGACGAGGATCACGATCGGCGAGTCGACCTCGGCGTCGAGCGCGAGCCCCTCGACGCGAACCGCGACGGCGTCGGGCTCGGGCGGAGCTTCCCCGCTGCACGCCAGACAGGCGGCCAGGAGCAACGCGAGCAGACAGGTGGGCCCGTTGCGCATGGGCGACCTCTCGGGCAGGGTAGTGCGCGTCGGCGCAGCGTGCCCAGCGGCCCCGGGAGGCGGGCGCGCGGGCCCCGAGAGGCCCGCGCGGGAATGGTCGGGGCGACTGGATTCGAACCAGCGACCTCTTCGTCCCGAACGAAGCGCGCTACCAAACTGCGCCACGCCCCGGCAGCAGCGGGCGGAGTATGCCACTTCCCCACCCCGCCTCAAGGCGCCGGGAAACCGTCTAGACTGCGCCCCTCGGGAGGCGGGTCTGGACGCCGCAGTCTTCAGCGGAATCACGGCGGCGGCGGTCGCGGTCGCCTTCGCGGCGGTGCTCGTGTGGCCGCAGCGGGTCGTGGCCTGGCCACGGCTCACGCTCGCCCTGCTGGCGATCGTCTCGGGCCTGGCCGCGGTGCCCTTGGTCCAGCTGGCCCCGCTCGGCCTGGCCCTCTCGATCGATCCCTCGACCGAGCCGCTGCTCCCGTTCGACGATCCGGGGCGCGGGGTCTACGACGAGGCGGTGCGCGACTTCGGCGACGACGAGGTCTTCGTGGTGGCCGTCGAGACCGACGACGTCTTCCGCCCCGAGCGCCTCGCCCTGCTGCGCCGCCTCACCGACGAGATCGCGCGCCTGCCCGAGGTGCGCAGCGTCCAGAGCCTGGCGGACGTGATCGCGTTCCGCTGGGACCCGGTGGGGGAGTGGATCGACGTCGGCCGCTTCATCGACGAGATCCCCGAAGACCCGGCGGCGCTCGCGGCGCTGCGCGAGCGCGCCCTGGCCGATCCGCTCTATCAACGCACGCTCGTCTCGGACGACGGCCGCACCGCCGCGATCAACGTCAGCTTCCGCGAGATGACGGACAAGGAGTTCCTGGACGCGCGTCTCGAGGAGCGCATCCAGGCGCTGCTCGACGCCGAGCGGGACCCGGCGCTTCGCTTCCACGTCGCCGGCCGCCCCCATCTCAAGCACGCCGTCTACCACGGCATGGTGCGCGACCTGCGGGTGCTGCTCCCGACCGGCCTCGGCGTGCTCGCCCTCGTGCTGTGGACGTGCTTCGGGACGCGACGCAGCGTGCTGCTGCCGCTCGGCGTCGTGGTCGTCTCGCTGCTCTGGACGTTCGGGGCGATGGCCTTCCTGGACCGCTCCCTCTCGATCCTGACCAGCCTGCTCGGACCGATGCTGATCGCGATCGGGAGCGTCTACGGCGTGCACGTGCTCGGGCGCTACGAGGAGGAGGCGGCTCGCGCCGCCACGCCCGCGGAGGCGGCGCTCGCCACGCTCGCGCACGAGCGGCTGCCGCTCGGGGTCTCGGGCGCCACGACGGTGATCGGCTTCGGCGCGAACCTGATCAGCGACGTGCCGGCCGTGTTCGAGCTCGGCGCCTTCTCGATGCTCGGCGTGGCGGCGATGACACTGCTCTCCCTGACCGGCCTGCCGGCCCTGCTGGCGCTGATGCCGCTGCGCCCGACGGGCTCCGGGACGCGTCTCGCCGCGTTCATCGCCGATCACCTCGACTCCGGGCTGATCGTCCTCGCCGGCCTCGTGTGCCGCCGGGCCACGGCGCTGCTGGTCGGGTTCGCGGTGGTGGCGGTCGGGAGCGCCGTCCTGATCCCGCGGATCGTGATCGACACGGACTACCTGAGCTTCTTCGCGCCCGAGGCGCCGGTGCGTCGCGAGTTCGACGCCGTGAACCGGCTGCTGTCCGGGGCGATCCCGCTGTTCGTGAGCTTCGATGGGGGCGAGGCCGGGGCCTTCCGCGAGCCCGAGGCGCTCGCCGCCCTGCGGCGCGTGCAGCGGGCGGCCGACGCCGCGCCGCACGTCACCCGCACGCTCTCGCTCGTCGACACCGTGGAGGTGATGAACCGCGCGATCGAGCGCGACGACCCGACCCAGCAGCGCATTCCCGACTCGCGCAGCGCGACCGCGGAACTCCTGTTCCTGGCGCCCAAGGGGCACCTCGATCGCTTCACCAACGTCGACCACAGCCGGGCGAACCTGTGGGTGCGTACCGGGGCGGTGGGCTCCGAGGCGGTGCGCGCCGTCGAAGCGGCGCTCGAGGACGCCCTCACCGAGGCAGCGCTGCCGGACGGAATCCTGGCGACGGTCACCGGCAACTCGACGCTGCTGGCCCGCAGCGCCGACGGCATCGCGGAGAGCCAGCCCCGCACGGTGGGCCTGGCCGCCGTCGTGATCTTCCTGCTGGTCTACCTGGCGCTCGGCTCGCTGCCGCTCGGCGTGATCGGCATGCTGCCCAACCTGCTCCCGGTGGGGTTCTACTTCGGCCTGCTCGGGGCGGGCGTGGCGCCGCTCTCGCTGCCGACCAGCCTGATCGGCAGCGTGGCGCTCGGCATCAGCATCGACGACACCGTGCACACCATCGTGCGCTACCGCCAGGAGCGGCGCTCGGGGTGCACGCCCGAGGAGGCCTGGCAGCGCACCGCACGCTACGTGGGCCGGGCCGTGGGCATCACCTCGGTGATGCTGGTGCTCGGCTTCTCGGTGCTCGGCCTCTCGGACTTCGCGAAGCTCGCCGAGTTCGGCTGGCTCACCGCCGCGACGCTGGCCGGCTGCCTCGTCGCCGACCTGCTGCTGCTCGGCGCTCTCCTGATCCGCACCCGCGCCTAAGAGCGCGAAGCGAAGCGCAGCGCGCCGGAACGGGAGTGGCCGAAGGCCGACTCTTCTGGCTCGGCTAGTGGCTCTCGAGCCGGCGCACGTCGAAGTCGCGGCGGCTGAGCTTCGGGTCGGCGTCGAGCTTCTCGACCACGAGGGTCGTGAAGGAGTCGAGCTGCAGGTTCCGCATGGTGAGCTCCATCGGCCAGTGCACGCCGTTGATCGTCTCGATCCGCTCGACGGCCACCTCGAGCTTCTTCACCTCGAGGCCCTTCTCGTCCCAGTAGCGGGTGAGCAGCGGCACGCAGCGCTCCTTGTCGACGTGCATCAGGAGCTTCGAGTACTCGGAGTCCTGCTCCGGCTTCGGGGTCACCTCGACGACGTAGGCCTTGCGCCCGCCGATCTCCGTGTCGGCCTTCCGCTCGTAGTCGGCATCCTCGATCTCGTGCGGGACGATGTCTTCGAAGGTGAAGTCGGTGCCGAACACCGCCTCCTCGCGGAGGTTCACCCGGCGCACCTGCCGGCGCGCGTTCAGATAGACGAACTGGTCGTTGGGACGCCCGTCGTTGTTCACCACGAGGTAGCCGGAGTGGCGCAGGTCGAACGGGTCGGTGTAGCGGACGATCGTCTTCGAGAACACGCCGCCCACCGGCTGGTCCTGCTCGTCGCGGAAGCTGGACCAGGTCATGCGGAGGCGCGACTCCTGCACCGCCTTGCCCCGATCGCCGGAGACGAGCTTCGCGTCCTGGATGTAGGCGCGGAAGCGGTTGTCGACGACGCACTGGTAGACGTCGCGGCCGGTGAGGTTCGCGTCCTCCCCCTTGGCGACGCGCGGTGTCGCCGGCTCGGTGGCGCTTGCCGCCGCCGCGAGGACGAGCCCCAGCCCAAGTACGATTCCGGTCCGCATCAACCCTCCGCTCGTTTCCTGAGGTCGGCGATCGCCGCCCTGTAGTCGCTCGCGCCGAACACCGCCGTGCCCGCGACGAACACGTTCGCCCCGGCGCGCGCCGCCCGCTCGATGGTGTCCGGGGTGATGCCGCCGTCCACTTCGAGCTCGACGGCGAGCTCGCGCTCGTCGATCCAGCGCCGCAGCTGGGCGAGCTTCGGGAGCACCCCTTCGATGAAGCGCTGCCCGCCGAAGCCCGGGTTCACGCTCATCACCAGCACCTGGTCGACGTCGCCGAGTACGGGCTCGACCGCCGCCGCCGGCGTCGCCGGGTTCAGGACCACGCAGGCCTGCTTGCCGAGGCCGCGGATCTGCTGGAGTGTGCGGTGCAGGTGCGGGCAGGTCTCGACGTGGACGCCGATGCGGTCCGCGCCGGCTTCCGCGTAGTCGGCGAGCGAACGCTCGGGTGCCTCGATCATCAGGTGGACGTCGAGGGGCAGTGTCGTGGCGCTGCGCACCGCCCGCACCACCGGCGGCCCGATGGTGAGGTTCGGGACGAAGTGCCCGTCCATCACGTCGACGTGGATCCAGTCGGCGCCGGCGCGCGCCACCGCCTCGACCTCGGCGCCGAGCGTCCCGAAGTCGGCCGCGAGGATCGACGGCGCGATGCGGATGGGCGGCTTCACGTGGGCTCCGATTCGAGGCGCGCGGCGAAGAAGCCGTCCATGCCGTGCCGGTGCGGGAAGGTGCGCAGCCTTCCCTCCGCATCGAGGAGCGGCCGGAGGGACGACGGGAGCGCTTCCGCAGGGGTCGCCCGGAAGCCCCGCTCGCGCGAGAGAAAGTCCGTCACCACCGCCTCGTTCTCCTCGTGGAGCAGGGTGCAGGTACTGTAGACGACGGATCCGCCCGGCCTCAACACGCCCGCCACCGACGCCAGCAGCGCTGCTTGCGTGGCCGCCAGCGCTGCCGGGCTCTCGGGCGTGATGCGCCAGCGCGCGTCGGGGTTGCGGCGCAGGGTGCCGAGGCCGGAGCAGGGCGCGTCCACCAGCACCCGGTCGAAGGGGGCACCCGGCAGGTCGCCGAGCGGCTTCGTGGCGTCGCGCACGAGTGCGGTCACGTTCTCGAGGTCGAGGCGTCGCGCCGCGCGCCCGATCAGCGGGAGCCGCCGCTCGCTGCGGTCCGTCGCGACGACCAGGCCCGACGGGCCGACCCGTTCGGCGATCGCGCTGGTCTTGGTGCCGGGCGCCGCGCACGCATCGAGGATGCGCTCGCCGGGCTGCGGGTCGAGTAGCTCCACCACGAGCTGCGACGCCTCGTCCTGCACGGTGAACAGGCCCGCGACGAAGGCCGGGTCGGCGCCGGGCTGCCCCCCGTGGCCCATCACGACGCCATCCGTCGCGAAGCGGCAGGCACGGCTCTCGGGAAAGCGGGGACGCAGCACTTCGAGCAGCTCGTCGCGTCCGATCCGCCGCCGGTTCGCGCGCGCCGTGAGGGGAGGCACGGCATTCGAGGCCTGGGCCAGCGCCGCCGCCTCGTCCGGGCCGTAGCTCGCGAGCCAGCGTTCCGCGAGCCAGCGCGGCAGGCCGAGCGCGTGCTCGAGGTGCGCGAGGGGGTCGCTGGCCAGCGATGGCAGCGGAATCGCCGGCGCGCGCTGCGCGAGGCGGCGCAGCACGGCGTTCACGAAGCCCGCCGCGCGGCTTGCCCCGAGCACGTGCGCCGAGCGCACGGTCTGGTCCACCGCCGGCGCGTGCGGAACCGAGTCGCAGAACAGGATCTGGTAGGCGCCGAGGCGGAGCAGCGTGCGCACCCCCGGGTCGAGCGTCGCCAGCGGTCGCTCGCTCACGTGGCCGAGCAGGAAGTCGAGGCGGCCGCGCCAGCGCAGCGTTCCGTAGACCAGCTCGGTCGTGAAGGCGCGGTCGCGGCCGCCGAGCGGCGCGCGTCCGAGCTCGGCCTGGAGGGCGAGCCCCGCGTAGGCGCGCGCGTTCTCGACGCGGTCGAGCACCCGCGCCGCCAGCAGCCGCGCCTGGGTCGGCGCCAGCTGCCGGCGGCCGGCGAGCCCGCGGGGCGGCCGCGCGCGCCGCGGGCGCTCAGCCTGCCGCGGCATCGGCCCCTCCCGGGTCACGAGCCCGTTGCGGCATCGGCGCCTCCCGGTCGGCGGGTCTCCGGCAGGCGCTCGAGCCGCGCGCCCTCGCGAAGCGCCGTGCCGCGCAGCCAGTCGGCCACGGGGACGACACGCCCGCCGGCGCGCTGCACGCGCTCGAGCACCAGCCAGCCGTCGCCCGTGGCGACCTGCAGCGTCTCGCCCACGCGCCGCAGGGTGCCCGGCGCCTCGCGGCACGGCTCCGACAGGGCGTGGGCGGCGTGGATGCGCAGGCGCTCCCCGTCGAGCAGCGCGACGGCCCCGGGACGCGGCGCCAGCGCCCGCACGCGCCGCGCCAGCTCGGCGGCCGGCAGCGCGAAGTCGAGCGCCGCGTCCTCGCCGCCGAGCTTCAGGGCCAGCGTGGCGCGCGTCTCGTCCTGCGCCACGAACACGGCGCGTTCGGCGGCGATGGCCTCGAGCGCCTCCGCGACGGCGTCGGCCGCGAGTCGGGCGAGCGCGGTCTCGAGCGTGCCGCGCGTCGCGTCGGCGGCGATCGGCAGGCGCTTCACGAGGCAAACCGCGCCCGCGTCCATCTCCCGCTCGACGCGCATGATCGAGATGCCGGTCTCGGCGTCGCCGGCGAGGAGCGCGTGTGCGATCGGCGCGGCGCCGCGGTGGCGGGGCAGCAGGCTCGCGTGCGCGTTCACGAGGTAGCCGAGGCGCGGCAGCTCGCGGACGCGCTTCGGGAGGAACTGTCCGAATGCGACCACCACGCCGAGGTCGGGTGCCATCGTCGCGAGCGCCTCGACGACCTCGGGCGCGCCGACCCGCTCCGGGCGCAGCAGGGGAAGCCCCGCGGCGAGCGCGCACGCGGCGACGGGGGAGGGGGAGAGCTTGCGCCCGCGGCCGCGCGGCCGGTCGGGCTGACTCACCACCCCGGCCACCCGGTGCGGCCCGTCGATCAGACGCTCGAGCGTCGGGACCGCGAACTCCGGCGTTCCGAAGAAGACGAGCCTGAGGGAGGAGGTCAGAGGCTCGTTCCGCCCTTGACGGCGGCCGGCGCCTCTTCGCGCTCGCGAACCAGCGCCTTCTTGCGCTTCTGTACGTAGAGGCTTCGCTTCAGGCGGCTGATGCGGTCGATGAAGAGGACGCCGTCGAGGTGGTCGATCTCGTGCTGGAAGCAGACGGCGCGGAGCTCCGTCACGTCCTCCTCGTGCGCGGTGCCGTCGAGGTCCGTGTAGCGCACCACCACGCGCGCGGCCCGCTCGACCTCGGCCTGGAAGTCGGGGACGGAGAGGCAGCCCTCCGTCCAGGTGAGGGTGCCCTCGCGCTGCACGATCTCGGGGTTCACCATCACGCGCGGATCCTTCTCGCCGCCTTCCTCGTTCCAGCCCGTGTCCATCACCACCAGCCGGATCGCCTCACCCACCTGCGGCGCGGCGAGGCCGATGCCGGGCTCGTCGTACATCACCTCGATCATGTCCTGCGCGAGGGCGCGGATCTCGTCGGTGATCTCGCCGACGGGCTCCGACTTGCGCTTGAGCCGCGCGTCGGGAAACTGGAGGACCTCGCGAAGGGCCATGGCAGGCCAAGCTAGCAACCACCCTCGTCGCTGCACGGTATGGACGCCGCGCCTCACGACCCGCGTGCGAGCGGCGGTCGCGCACCGGAAGCCGGGTGCCACCGGCAAGCGCGCGCTCTAGGCTTCCCTTCCTCGCAGGCCTCCCCCGTACGGCGGACCGCACCATGAGCGGCGATTCGAGCGCGATCACACTCGTCACGCTGGGTGTCCTCTTCCTCGCGGGCCTCGGCGCCGACGTTCTGGGCCGCCGTACCCGCCTTCCCCGGGTCACGCTGTTGCTCCTGCTCGGCGTGGGCGTCGGGCCGCTCGGCTTCGATCTCCTGCTGGAGCCGATGGGGCAGTGGTTCGGGTTCGTTGCCCAGCTGGCCCTCGTGATGGTCGCGTTCCTGCTCGGGGGCGAGCTGACGCCGGCGACGCTCCGGCAGCACGGTCGCGCCGTGCTGGTGATCTCGCTCGTCGTCGTCGGAGCGACGGGGGTCCTCGTGTGCGGTGGGCTGCTCGCCCTCGGCTGGCCCCTGAGTGTGGCGCTCCCCCTCGGCGCCATCGCCACTTCGACCGCCCCGGCCGCGGTCAGCGACGTCGTACGCGAGGTGCGCGCCCGAGGGCCCTTCACGAAGACGCTGCTGGGGGTCGTCGCGGTCGACGACGCCTGGGGCATCGTCGCGATGAGTGTCGCCCTCGCCGTCGTACTCGGGCTCAGCAGTCCCGAAGCGGCCCGCGTCGCCGCCTTCGAGGGAGTCGTCGATCTGGCGGGGGCCCTGCTGGTCGGCTGTGCGCTCGGGTTTCCCATGGCGTGGCTGACGGGTCGCGTGCACGCGGGCGAGCCGACCCAGGCGGAGGCCCTCGGAGGCGTGCTGCTGTGCGGTGGTGTCGCGAGTCTGCTCGACGTCTCGTTTCTGCTCTCGGCCATGACCATGGGCGTGGTCGTCGCGAACGTCGCCAAGCACCACCGACGTCCCTTTCGGGCGATCGAGGGCATCGAGTGGCCGCTCATGGTGCTCTTCTTCGTGCTCTCCGGGGCTTCGCTCGAGCCCGTCGCGCTCGGCGCGGCTGCGTGGCTCGTGGTCGCGTACGTCGCCTTGCGTCTGCTCGGACGGCTCACCGGCGGCTGGCTCGGGGCCGCCGTCGCCGGTCGCTCCGAGATCGCGGGCCGCTTCGGGATCGCACTGCTCCCGCAGGCGGGCGTGGCGATCGGGCTGGCCCTCCTGGCCGCGCAGCGCCTGCCGGAAGTCGGGGGTGCGATCCTGTCCGCGACGGTCGCGGGCACGATCGTCTTCGAGCTCCTGGGTCCCATCCTGACGCGGCTGGCGTTGATGCGATCCGGCGAGACCTCGGTGAGGTGAATCGCGTTTCGCGCCGAATCGGGACGCCTGGCCTGGGCATCCGGTACAGTGGGCCGGTCTCTTCTCCGGGAGCAACACGATGACGGATCCGGCGGCTGCGCGTTCCTACCTGGAGGGTGAGGTGGAGGGGCTCGAACCCTTCGGCTTCGTCCTCGTGGCGCCGACCGGTCGCCCGTTCCACGCGGTCGAGGTGGGGCGCACCGAAGGCGGCGGGCTCGAGGTGCGCGTGCCGGGCCGCGCGCGCATGGTGCCCGAGCTGTCGCTCGAAGTTCGCAGTGCGCTCCGGAGCCGCGGGTTCGCGACGGAGGACGAGGCGGATCGCGGAAAGCCATGGACTCTCTCGGTCGCAGACGGCGCCAGCGCCGTGGAGCTGCTGCAGTCGCTGCTCGTCGAAGTCTTCGGTGAGAAGGCGGATGCCGTGCTCGACATCGCTCACGGCAGCCACAAGACGGAGCACGAGGCACGCCAGAGGCTCGCGGTCGCGCGCACCCGGATCGAAGCCATCGTGAGCGAGATGCTGGGGCGGCAGCCCGAACGGGACGGCGACGAGGACTACGTGCTTCCAATCGACGACGTCCATATCACCGTGTCTCCGCGCGCCGCGCCGGACGGACAGGTGGTCGTGCGGGTCTTCGCCATCACCAACGTCGCCGTCAACGTGACGCCGGAGCTCGGCCTGTTCCTCGCCCGCCTCAACTTCGGGCTCATGTTCGGGCGCTTTGCGCTCGACACCGAGCACCGCTCGATCTGGTTCGACGAGACGCTGCTCGGCGAGGAGTTCCGGGAGGAGGAGCTCCGGTTCGCCATTCGGATGGTCGCATCGACGGCCGACGGCTGGGACGACCGCCTCAAGCAGATGTTCGGCGGTGCGACGTACCAGGAGGTCCTCGCCGGCCGGACGGCCGAGGTGCCGCCGACGACGAAGCCAGGCCAGGGGCTGGGTCAGTACCTCTGAGACGGGTCAGTCGCGCGTCCAGCGAACCCGGACGAGATTCTCGTGGTCGCTCGTCGTCGGCGGGAGCTCGAGGTGACCGTCGAAGGCGCTCTTCAGGGCGCGCCCGAGAGCGCGTGCGAGCTTCGCGTCCGTCACGGTGACGGAAAAGCCCGCCGGCTCGTCTTTGACGGCCATGATCCGCTTCAGCGGGTGTGCGGCGCTCTCGCGCTCCTCGACGTTTCGAAGTCGCTGGAGGAGCTCGGCCCGGTGTGAAGCGGCGAACACGCCTTCGACGTGGAGCACGCCGGCCGGATAGTCGCCGGCCACGCGTTCGCAGGCGGGACAGGTCCGCTCATACGCGCCCGGCGGTGCGGCCTTCCAGGTCCAACGCCCATTCCGGTAGCTGGCGCCACAGCGAGGGCAGCCAGCGATCCCGGGCCCCTTGCCCGGGACCTCTTCGTGGATGCGGCGCGCCGGCCGGGGCTGCCGGGCCGCCGGGTGCGTCTTGGATCGTCTGCGCGGCATGTCGACTCCTCGCTGGGCCCGGGGCCTCTGGGCTGGGCGCGCTCGTGCGTTTCCGACGCGATCGCACGCCGTGGGGCGCCCGGCCCCGTGCAGCGGCGCCCCGGGGCGGTGTTCCGCACCGGAGCCACCTCTCCGCCTGGCTGGACGCCTTCGCGAGTTGCGTCGCAAGCCCCGTGCCAGCGTCGGCCCGGCTAGAGCATGTCGAGCGGATTCAGGTCGATGCTGGCACGCACGCCCGCGGGCAGGCGCTCCATGTGCGCCCACAGGCGCTGGCCCGCCTCGCGCAGCACCTCGCGCTCGGGGTGCTTCAGCAGCAGCTGGAAGCGGTGCTGGCCGCGCAGCCGCGCGATCGGGGCGGGCGCGGGCCCCAGCACCTCGGGCCCGCCGGCGTCGGAGCGCGCCGTCGTGGCGAGCTGCTCCACGGCCGACCGGGCTGCGTCCTCGTCGGGCGACGCGACGCGGATCAGCGCCAGCCGGCCGAAGGGCGGATAGCCGAGCCGCTCCCGGTGCACGCGCTCCTCGGCGTAGAAGCGCTCGTAGTCGTGCGTGAGGGCGGGCCGGATCGCGTAGTGGTCGGGCGCCCAGGTCTGGAGGATCACGCGCCCGGGCAGCGC
>JBFIYM010000017.1:0-37222 GCA_041605395.1 Myxococcota bacterium
AGCGCGATCAGGGCGGGCATGGTGCAGCCGTAGCGCCGCTCCTCGGGGTCGACCGTCTTCGACATGATCGCGGTCGCCACCTCGGTGGTGACCGTCTTCATGCGCTCTCCGGCCAGCACCAGCACGCTCTCGCAGCTCCCCGCGGCGACCTTCTGGCAGGCCTCGTGGAAGGCGGCGGCGCCGGTGGAGGAGGCCGTCTCGGTCCGCACGGCCGGCACGCCCCGCAGGCCCAGGCGGTCGGCCAGCTTGGCGGCGATGTTGGCGCGGTTCTCGAACTCCTCGCTGTCCATGATGCCGACCTGGACGGCGCCGAAGCTCCGCACCCGGGAGTCGGCCAGGGCCTTCTCGAAGGCCTCGGCGAACAGGTCGAAGACGCTGCCGAACACCCGCCCGGTCAGGTCGACCTTGGTGAGCCCCACGCCCGCGATGTAGACCGGCCTCGGCATGTCTCCGTTCGTTACTCTCCGAGCCCATCTCGTGACGCCGCCCGCGCGCGCCGCGAGCGGGACCACAAGGAGGCCCGGCATGAAGAGATTCCTGCGCTACCTCGCCGGGGCTGCGCTCCTGGTTGCGCTCTTCTGGTGGGTCTCGCGCGGCGCCGCCGAGCCCGAGATCGCCCCGGGCTCCGTGCTGGTGCTCGAGCTGTCCGGCCAGTACGTGGACGGCGCGGTTCCGCTGCTCGCCCGCCTGCGCGGAGAGCGCGTCCAGTCCCTGCTCGGGCTCACCTCCGAGCTGCGCAAGGCCGCGCGCGACGAGCGGCTCCACGGCGTGGTGTTCCGCATCCGGGGCCTCGACGCCGGCTGGGCGCAGGCCGAGGAGATCCGAGAGGCGATCCTGGGCCTCCACGAGAAGGGGCGGAAGACGCTCGCGGTGCTCGAGGTCGAAGGCTTCGGCAATGCGCCCTACTACATCGCGAGCGCCGCCCAGCAGGTCGTGGCGACGCCCGGCGGCAACGCGCCCTTCCTCGGGCTCGCCGCCGAGTACCTGTTCATGGGCGGCCTGTTCGAGAAGCTCGGCGTCGAGGTCGAGTACGAGCGGATCGGGAAGTACAAGAGCGCGGTCGAGAGCTACGCCGACACCGGCATGTCCGACGCGAGCCGCGAGCAGACGAACGCCCTGATCGACTCCATCGACACGCACTTCGTGTCGGCGATCGCGGCCTCCCGCGAGCGCAGCGAGGAGCAGGTGCGGCTCGCGATCGACTCCGCGCCGAGCGCGCCCGGCGAGCTCGAGGAGCACGGCCTCGTCGACGACGTGGCCCACTGGGACGCCGCGCTCGAGGCCTTCGGCGACCAGCCGCGCATCGAGGCGGACGTCTACGCGCGGGTCACCCCCGAGGCCGTCGGCTTCCAGCCCGCCGCCCACTTCGCGATCGTGCACGCCATCGGCCCGGTGGTCGTCGGCAAGGGCACCTTCTCGGGGAGCCAGCCGGTGATGGCCTCCGATTCCGTGGCCGAGGCCATCCGGGATGCCGCCGCCGACGAACAGGTGCAGGCGATCGTGCTCCGCATCGACAGCCCGGGCGGCTCGCCGCTCGCCTCCGACCTGATCTGGCAGGCGATCCGCGAGACCCGCGAGAAGGGCAAGCCGGTGGTGGCCTCGCTCTCGAACGCGGCGGCCTCCGGGGGCTACTACGTGGCCAGCGCCGCCGACACCATCGTGAGCCAGCCGCAGACGCTGACCGGCTCGATCGGCGTCTTCGTGATCCGGCCGGTGCTGGCCGGCCTGTTCGAGAAGATCGGCCTCGGCGTCGAGCCGATCACCCGCGGCGAGCGCGCCGACCTGCTGCTCTCGACGGTGCCGCTCAGCGCCGAGACGCGCGCGGTGCTGCGGCAGAACGTCGAGAACACCTATCGGCTGTTCCTGGACCGCGTGGCCGAAGGCCGGGGCCTCGAGGTGGAGGCCGTGGACGCGGTCGGGCGCGGGCGCGTCTGGACCGGCGCCCAGGCCCGCGAGGTCGGCCTGGTGGACCGGATCGGCGGCGTGCCCGAGGCGGTACTCGCGGCGAAGGAGGAGATCGGGCTCGACGCCGACGCGGACGTGCTGCTGATCCAGTACCCGCCGCCGAAGCCGGTCGCCCAGCAGCTGGTCGAGGCCCTCCAGGGCGGCGTCTCGCTGGCGCTGCCCGACTGGCCGGGGAGCTTTGCCGATCTCGCCACCATGCTACGCCTGCTCCCCACCGGGACGCCGCTCCTGATCGCGCCCGGCTGGATCGAGGTGCACTGAGGAATGAGGTCCAGCAAGAAGGTCGGCCTCGGCTCGAGCCGCAGCGCCTGGACGGGGGAGCGTTGAGGTGAAGCTCACCAAGGAGTTCGACGTCGGCGCCACGCGCGACCGGGCCTGCGAAGTGCTCGCCGAGGATGCGACGCTCACCAGCCTGTTCCCCGACACCGAGACGGAGATCGTCTCGCGCAGCGGGAAGCGACGCACCACGCGCTCCCTCTACAAGCTGCTCGGGCAGGAGGGCGAGGCCACCTTCCACTTCGACGCCCAGGAGGACGGCAGCGTGCGCTTCCAGAAGGTGTGCGACGGGCGCGTCTGGAAGGAGCTCCGCGGCAGCGTGACGCTCCGCGAGCGCGGCCCGAAGCTGCGGGTGCGCATCGACATGGAGGGCAAGACCAAGGGCTTCGTGCCGGAGTTCACGATCAAGACGCCGCTCCAGAAGCAGCTCGACGACATGGCGCGCGCGCTGCGCCGGCGCATGGAGAAGGCTTGAGCGAGCTCGCCCCCGGCGCGGCCTTCGTCCCCGCGAGCGACGGGGTGCGCCTCTACGCGGAGGCGCACGGCGAGGGCGAGCCGATCGTGTTCTCACCCGGCTTCTGCCAGACCCACGAGAACTTCCGTCCCCAGGTCGCGCCCTTCGTGGCCGCGGGCTTCCGGGTCGTGCTCTGGGACTACCGGTCCCACGGGCTCTCCGAGGCGCCGGCGAGCCCCGCGGCCTATTCGATGACGCAGGTGGTCGACGACCTCGGCCGCGTGCTCGACTGGGCGGCACCCGGCCAGCGCGCGGTGGTGGGCGGCCTCTCGTTCGGCGGCCTCGCCTCGCAGCACTACGCCCTCGAGCATCCCGACCGCGTCTCGGCGCTGGTGTTGATCGCGAGCGGCCCCGGCTTCAAGAACCCGAAGGCCCAGGCCGACTGGGAGGCGCAGGTGGGGCGCATTGCGGACCGCCTCGAGAAGGTCGGCTTCACGGGCTGGGCCAGCGGCCGCTCGGCCCCCGCCGCCATCGGCCTGCGCCCGGAGCTGCCGGCCGCCCAGGCCGCCGGCCGGGCCATCGAGGCGCAGGACGCGAGGGGCGTGGCGCTGTTCGGGCGACGCGTCTCGGGCCCGGCGCCCTCGACCATCGACCGCCTGGCCGAGATCCGGGCGCCGGCCCTGGTGCTGGTGGGCGCGCTCGACGGCGCCTATCAGCGGGCCGCGGAGGTGATGGCGGCGAAGCTCCCGAACGCCCGGTCCGTCGTGATCCCCGACGCCGGCCACTGCGTGAACCTCGAGCAGAGCGAGGCGTTCGACCGCGCGGTCCTCGACTTCCTGCGCTCGCGTTAGCCGGCTGGCCCCCTGGGGTGCGCAACCTCGCTCGCCTCGCAACTTCCCTCGTCTTCTCGGGTTGGAACCGTGATGCGGAGGCCCACGGGCAGTGGTGGACGAAGACGTCCGGCTGATGCTCGCCTTCCGCGGCGGTGACGACCGCGCCTTCGATGCGCTCTTCGAGCGCTGGGCCGGTCGTGTGCTGCGTTTCGTGGAGCGCATGGTGAGGGAGCCCGCTGTCGCCGAGGATCTGGTGCAGGAGACCTTTCTCCGGGTCTGGCGCGCACGCGAGCGCTACCGGCCGGAGGCGCGCTTCTCGACCTGGCTCTTCACGATCGCGGGCAACGTGGCCCGCAACGAGCTGCGTCGGCCGTTCCGACGCGAGCGTCACGACAGCATGGACGCCGAGGCAGAGGGCCCGAAGCTGACGTTGGCCGCGGACGACCCGCCGGCCGACGTGGTCGTCGACGCGCGCCGCACCGGGCTCGGGCTCGAGCCGGCCCTGGCCGCGCTCCCCGAGCGCCAGCGCGAGGCGCTCTGGCTGCGCGCGGTCGAGGGGCTCTCCTACGCGGAGGTCGCCGCGGCGCTCGAGACGACCGAATCTTCCGTGAAGGCGCTGATCCACCGGGCGCGCGTGGCGCTGGTGCGCGAGGTGGACGGGGATGGGGGAGGCATGCGATGACGCCCGAGCTCGACGAGAAGCTCTCCGCACTGCTGGACGATGAGCTCCCCGCCGAGGAGGCGGCAGCGCTCCGCGCCGAGATCGAGCGGCGGCCCGAGCTCCAGCGGCGGCTGGCCGAGCTGGCCGCGGTGGATGCGGGGCTGCGTGCGCTGCCGACGCGGCCCGTGCCGGCCGATCTACGCGCACGGGTCGGCGCGCGCGTCGACGCCGAACGCGAGACGCCTGCGCGCCGCGACCCTGCGCCGCGGCGCCGACGCTGGCGCGAGGTCGCCGCCTTCGCGGCGGCCGCCGCCGCGCTGGCGCTCTTCGTGCTGCCGCGGCTCCGCTCCGACCCCGAGCCGACGCCCGAGGTGGTGGCGCGGACGATGCCCGAGCCGCCGCCCGAGGTGGTGGCGCGGACGATGCCCGAGCCGCCGCCCGAGGTGGTGGCGCAGACGATGCCGGAGCCGACGCCCCTCCCCGCCGACGAGCCCGACCTCGAGCGGCTGGCGAGGGAGCTGCTCGAGCCCAGCCCGCGGGTGCCCGCCGCGGTGGAGGACGAAGACCTGCCCGTGATCGCCGTGCTCGACGTGCTCGCCGAGCTCGACGAGCTGGAAGGCGCGGGATGAGACCGGGCCGGCTCCAGCTGCTCGGGGTGCTGCTGCTCGTGCTGGCGACGCTGCCGGCCGAGGCGCAGCCGCGGGATCGCGACGCGGCCGGCCGGGCGCGGGCGGAGCGCGCCGCCGCCGAAGCGCCGCCCTCCTTCCGGGCCTGGGTCGAGGGGCTGCCGGCGGAGCAGCGCCGCCCCCTGGTGCGGCGGCTGCGACGGATGCCGGAGCGCCGCCGCGAGCACCTCTTCCGCCGTTGGGACCACGCCGACGAGGCCGAGCGCGAGCGCTTCAAGCGCTTCCTCGAAGAGCGGACCCGCGGATCCCGCAGCGAGGCGTCGCGCCCGCGCACGCCGATGCGCCGCTTCGAGCAGCTGCCGCCGGCTTCGCGGGAGCGCATCGCGCCCCTGCTCGAGCGTTGGCGCGGCATGGAGCCCAGCGAGCGTCGCCGCATGCGCCATCGCCTCGAGCGCTTTCGCACGCTCTCGGACGAGCAGCAGGAGGCGCTGATCGAGCGACGCTTCGGATCCCGCTCCGCCGAGGAGCGCGCGAGGATCCTCGAGTCGCTGCGCGAGGCGTCCCGGGCGCTTCCATCGCCGTGACCGCGAGTCCGCCCCGAACCGGCATACTCAGGGGGCGCGCGGGAGGCGGACATGGGCAAGGTCTTCGACGGCATCGACGAGAAGCTGGCGGGCTGGATCCACGCCCAGCATCTGTTCTTCGTCGCGACGGCGCCGCGAGCGGACACGGGACACGTGAACCTCTCGCCGAAGGGGCTCGACAGCCTCGTGATCCTGGGGCCGAAGAGCGTCGCCTACCATGATCTCGTCGGGAGCGGGGCCGAGACGATCGCGCACCTGCGCGAGAACGGGCGCATCACCCTGATGTTCTGCGCGTTCGAAGGGCTGCCGCGCATCCTGCGCCTGTATGGTCGCGGCGAGGTGCTCGAACCCGGCGACGCCGGCTTCGCGGACCTGGCTGCGCGACTTCCGCAACACGCGGGCTCGCGCTCGGTGATCCGCATCGCGCTCGACCGCATCGCCGACTCGTGTGGCTACGGCGTGCCGCTCTACGAGTACAAGGAGCAGCGCGCCCAGCTCGGCGCCTGGGTCGAGCGCAAGGGCCCGGACGGCCTGCGCCGCTACCAGCTCGAGAGGAACCGCACCAGCCTCGACGGCCTCCCCGCGCTCCAGGCGAAGACCCTCCAGCAGACCTAGCGGGGACGTTCGTCGAGAAGTCGAGTTCTGGGGCTGGTACGCTCGGGCGCGCCATGGAACGCGACGCCAAGCTCGCCCGCCTTGCTGCCGCCCGTGCCCGGGTGGCGGGGCTGCTCACGGCCGCGGTGGTGTTCGTCTACTTCGGCTTCGTGCTGTTGATCGCCTGGGCAAAGCCGTTTCTCGCGACGCAGCTCGTGCCCGGGCTCTCGCTCGGCATCCTGCTCGGGGCGCTCGTGATCGTGATCTCCTGGTTGCTCACCTGGGTGTACGTCCGCTGGGCGAACCGGCACTACGACGCCGCCCTCGACGATCTCCGGAACGAGTAGGCCGGTGGCGCTGGTCTTCTTCTTCCTGTTCATCGCCATCACCCTGGGCATCACCTGGTGGGCCGCGCGGCGCACGCGCACCACCGAGCACTTCTACGCCGCCGGCCGCTCCATCAGCGCCGGCCAGAACGGCTTCGCACTGGCTGGCGACTACATGAGCGCGGCGAGCTTCCTCGGCATCGCCGGGCTGGTCTCGACCACCGGCTTCGACGGCCTGATCTACTCGACCGGCTGGCTGGTGGGCTGGCCGGTCGTGCTGTTCCTGCTGGCCGAGCCGCTCCGCAACCTCGGCCGCTACACCTTCGCCGACGTCGTGGCCCTGCGGTTCCGGCCCGTGCCGGTGCGCGTGGCGGCGGCGCTCGGCACCCTCGCCACGGTCACCTTCTACCTGATCGCCCAGATGGTGGGCGCGGGCAGCCTGATCCGGCTCCTGTTCGGCATCCCCTTCGAGGCGGCGGTGGCGCTGGTCGGTGTGGCCATGATCGTCTACGTGCTGTTCGGCGGCATGCTCGCCACGACCTGGGTGCAGATCGTGAAGGCGGGCCTGCTGCTGAGCGGCGCCACGCTGCTCGGGCTGCTGGTGCTCGCCCGTTTCTCCTTCAATCCGGTCGCGCTGTTCGCGGCGGCGGCCGAGCGCTACGGCGACGCCGTGCTCGCCCCCGGGCAGCTGGTGTCGAGCCCGCTCGAGGCGATCTCGCTCGGGCTGGCGCTGATGTTCGGGACGGCGGGCCTGCCGCACATCCTGATGCGCTTCTACACCGTACCCGAGTCGCGCTCCGCGCGGACCAGCGTCTTCTACGCCACGGGCCTGATCGGATACTTCTACCTGGTGACCTTCGTGCTGGGCTTCGGCGCGATGGTGCTGGTGGGCCCGGAGGCGATCCGCGCCGCCGACGCCGGCGGCAACATGGCGGCGCCGCTGCTGGCCGAGCTGCTGGGCGGCACTCCGTTCCTGGGCTTCATCTCCGCCGTCGCCTTCGCGACCATCCTGGCGGTGGTCGCAGGCCTCACGCTCTCCGGCGCCGCCGCGCTCTCCCACGATCTCTGGGTGAACGTGGTGCGCGGCGGCCGCTCCGAATCCGACGAGGAGCTGCGCGTCGCGCGCATCGCGACGGTGGGGCTGGGCGTGCTCGCGATCGGGCTCGGCATCGCCTTCAAGGGCCAGAACGTGGCCTTCATGGTGGCGCTGGCCTTCGCCATCGCGGCCTCGGCGAACTTCCCGGCCCTGGTCCTCGCGATCTTCTGGCGTGGGCTCACCACGCGCGGGGCGGTCGCCAGCATGGCGGTGGGCACGATCGCGACGCTGCTCGGCATCTGGCTCTCGCCCACCATCCAGGTCGACGTGCTGGGCCGCGAGAGCGCCTGGTTCCCGCTCGAGAACCCGGCGCTGGTGACCATTCCGCTCGCCTTCGTGACCGCCTTCGTGGTCTCGAAGCTCTCGCCCGAGCCCTCGGCCGCGCTCGCCCACGACCGCCTCGCGAGGCAGATGCACCTCGGGCACGGGCACGGGGACCCGCCCGGCGCGTAGCCCTCGGTCTAGCCCGCCGCATCCTCGTCGAGGGCCGCGCGCAGTGCGCGGCGGGCCCGGAAGGCCCGCGTCTTCACGGCACTGGGGTGCATGCCTCGCGCGTGCGCCCAGCTCCGGTAGCCGTCGTCCTCGACGGCCCAGTGGGCGAGCAGGTCGGCGTCCTCGGGCCGGAGCTTCTCGAGCGCACGCTGCACCTCGGCACGGCGCTCGCGCGCGAGCAGACCGTCGAGCGGGCTCGGGGCGACGCCCTCGTCCTCGCTCCGGGCGGCGACGCTGCGCGCCAGCTGCGCGCGCCGCCGGGACTCACCGCGGTGCCACATCAACGCCTCGTTCACCACGATGCGGTGGAGCCACGTGCTGGGCCGGGCGTCGCCGCGGAAGCTCGCGCGGTGACGGAGCGCCTTCTCGAAGGCGCTCTGGACCACGTCGTCCGCAGCGACGGAATCGCGCGTGATGCGGAGGGCCACGCGGTGGAGGCGCCGGGCGCTCGCCGCGTCGAGCGCCTCGGCCAGCCCCCGGGAGGGTCCGGCGCCGGGGCCGGCCAGGTCGAAGCTCGGGATCGAAGTCGGGTCTCGTCGTGCCATGCCCCGGGTACGCGGCCTCGTCGCGAAGTGTTTCACGCCGGGAGCGGCCCGCGGCGCGCGAAACCGGGCGCCGGCCTCGTGCGTAGTCGCGGGGTGCGGCAGCATCCGGCCATGGGCGCGCCGAAGCCGACCCGGCCGGACCGGACCGAGGAGGAGCGACGTTGGTCTACGTGGATGGCCGGCGCCCAGGCAGGCGACCGCGAGGCGTACGCCAAGCTGATGGCTGAGGTCGCCGACACGATCGAGCGCTTCGTGCGGGTGCGCTTCGGCTCGACGCGCGATCCGGACTTCCTGGAGGACTGCGTCCAGGAGGCCCTGCTCACGCTGCATCGGGTGCGCCACACCTGGGACCCGCGGCTTCCCTTCCGCCCCTGGTTGTTCGCCATCGTGCGCCACCGCGTGATCGACCTGCTGCGCCGTCGCGCCGTGCGACGCACCGAGGCGTTGCCCAGCGAGGAGCCGGCGCACGAGGAGGAGCCCGGAGCGGGGCTCGACGGGGCCCGCCTGCTGGCGACGCTCGAGCCCGCCTATCGCGAGGCGATCGTGCTCACCAAGCTCGAGGGCTATTCGCTCGCGGAGGCGGCCACCCGCGCCGGGGTCTCGACCGGCGCCATGAAGACGCGGGTTCACCGCGCCCTGCGCACCCTCCAGAAGCGCCTGCGCGAAGAGGGCCTGCCCTGATGCGGCCGCGCGAGGAGGGTCTTCTCTGATGCGGCCGCGCGACGACCTGATCCGCGAGCTGGCCGAGGACCTCACGCCGGCGCGCAGGCTCGCGGCCCCGGCGCCGGCGGCGTCCGCCTGGCTGCTCACGGGCGCGCTGGCGGTTGCCGCGATCACGCTCGCGACGGGACCGCTCCGCCCGGGCCTGGCACGGCAGCTCACGTCGGAGCCGGGCTTCGCCGTGGACCTGCTGCTCGGCGTCCTGGCCGCGGGCGCCGCCGGGTGGGCGCTGATGCGTCTGCGCATCCCGGGCCTGGCCGAGGGCGTCCGCGCCGCCGCGCTGCCGCTGCTGCTCTTCGCCGCGTGGGCCGGCTGGCAGCTGATCGAGTGGACCCAGCAGGTCGGCCCGAGCTCGATGCTGGGCAAGCGCGACGACTGCGTCTTCGAGGTGGTGCTGTTCGCGCTTCCGCCGCTCGCGCTCGGGCTCTGGCTGGTGCGCCGGGCCGCGCCGCTCGATCGGGGCCTAACCGGCCTCGTGGCCGGCCTCGGCGCGGGCGTGCTGCCCGCCCTCGCGATGCAGCTGGCCTGCATGGACGCGCCGCTTCACTCCCTGGGCCTGCACCTCGCCCCGGTGCTGCTGGCCGGGGCGCTCGGGGCGCTGCTCGGGCGCTGGCTGCTGCCGCGGGTCTAGCGCCCGGCCTGACGCCGGAGCGCCGGCGTGCCGCCCGGCACGTGGAAGGCCTCGAGGTCGAGCCTGCGCATCAGCTCCGCCAGGTGCGCGCTCTTGAGCCCGTACTCGCAGTAGAGCACATAGGGCCGGTCCTTCGCGAAGCTCGGGTAGGCCTCGAGCGCCTTCGCGAAGTCGAGCTGGAGCGCGCCCGGCCAGTGCCAGCCCTGGTACTCGGCGCGCGTGCGCAGATCGATCACCACGGCCCCGGGCGGGATCGCGTCGATGGCGAGATCGTCGAGCCCGTCGGCCTCCTCGCCGAGCCGGCGCAGGTCGAGCACCTCGCGCCGGGCGAGGGCGGCGTCGAGCAGCTCCGCGTCGAGCTTCGCCTCCTCGGCCACGACGGCGTCGAGCTGCGCGCGGGTCGCCGGCCGATGCGGCACCAGGGCGCAGTACTCGTCGACCGCAGCGGAGAGCGGGCCGGTGCCGATCCGGTTCGCGCTGGCCACGATCTCGTCCTTGTTCATGCCCACCAGCGGGCGCAGGATCGGAAGCCGGGTGGCCTCGCTGATGGTGGCGAGGTTCACCAGGGTCTGGGACGAGACCTGGCCGACCGCCTCGCCCGTCACGACCGCGTGGGCCCGGGTCTCGCGCGCCACGGCCTCGGCGGCGCGCAGCATCAGCCGCTTGAGCACCACCTGGCGATAGCGCTCCTCGACCTTCGTCTGGAGGTCCTGGGAGACCGCGGCGAAGTCCACCACGTGGAGCCGGGGGCGCGCGCCGTAGGACCAGCGCCGCGCCAGCACCTCCATCACGCGCAGGGTGCCGAGCCGGTGGGTGCGCCCGCCCAGGTTGGCAAAGACGTGCTCCAACAGCACGCCCCGGCGCTGGAGCTGCCAGGCGGCGACGGCGGAGTCGAAGCCGCCCGAGACCAGGGCGACGGCACGGTCGCCGGTGCCGAGCGGGAGCCCGCCCACGCCGGGCACCGCCTCGTCGAACAGGTAGGCATGGCCCTCGTAGAGCTCGATGCGGGCCGTGACCTCGGGGTGGTCCAGGTCCACGCCCGCCGCGGTCGGCAGCAGCCGCGCGCCGAGGGCGACCTCGACGTCGTGACCCCGGAACGGGAGCCGCGGGTTCCCCACGCTGCGCGCCCGCACCGCGAAGCGGCGGCCGCGCACGGCCTCGCGGAAGTGGGCCTCGCCGAGCGCCACCACCTCGTCGAGGCTCGCGACGGCATGGCCGCGGGCGCTCGAGGCGGACTGGACGCCGAAGACGCGCGCCAGCAGCGCCGGCGCGCGGGCGTCCGCGCTCTCCACCAGGATGCGCTCGTGGCGTCGGACGACGCGCCCCTCGATGCCCTCGCTCGCGAGCGCGTCCCTGACGTTGCGGGCCAGCTGCACCACGAAGGTGCGCCGGGTCGGGCGGGCCTTGGTCGAGACCTCGCCCGAGAGCCGCAGCAGGACGACGCTTCCTTCCACGTCGAGGCAACGTAACAGAGGCCGGGGTAGAGTCGGCGTCCCATGTCCGGACGCATCCTGGTCGAGAAGGAAGGCGCACTCGGGTGGCTGATCTTCGATCACCCCGAGCGCAGGAACGCGATCAGCCACGAGATGTGGCAGGCCCTGCCCGGGGCGGCGCAGGAGCTCGACGAGGACCCGGAGGTCCGCGTGGTGCTGCTCCGCGGCTCCGGCGAGGTCGCCTTCGTCTCCGGGGCCGACATCTCGGAGTTCGAGGGGAAGCGCACCGGGGCGGGCGCGGCCAGCGCCTACGAGGAGACCACGGGTCGCGCGTTCGGCGCGCTGGTGAACCTCGAGAAGCCCGTGATCGCGATGATCCACGGCTTCTGCGTGGGCGGGGGCATGGCCACGGCCCTGGCCGCCGACCTCCGCTACGCGGCCGACGACGCCCTCTTCGCGAGTCCCGCGGCCCGGCTCGGCCTCGCCTACCACCCGGGCGGGATCCAGGCGCTCGAGCAGCTGGTGGGGCCGGCCGTCGCCAAGGAGGTCCTGTTCAGCGCCCGGCGCTACCCGGCGGCCGAAGCCCAGGCGCTCGGCCTGGTGAACCGCGTCCATCCCAAGGCCGAGCTCGAGCGCGAGGTGCGGGCCCTGGCGGAGGCCATCGCCGCCAACGCGCCCCTCACCGTCCGGAGCGTCAAGGTGGTGGTCCGGGAGCTCGCCCGCGACCCTGCGGCGCGGGACCAGCGGGCGATGGCCGACTCGATCCGCCGTTGCTTCGAGAGCGCCGACTACAAGGAAGGCGTGCGGGCCTTCCTGGAGAAGCGCCCGCCCCGGTTCCAGGGTCACTAGGGGGCGAATCCACCCTCTACCGGGTGTCTTTCGCCCCTCCCGGGCACCCCCCCGAGCCTCCCTATTGCGCGGCGCCCGGCGAGTTCCGAGAATAACGCCATTGGGGGAGGCTCCCGAGTGGGAAGCCCCAGCCCCCGTAGGAGCGGCACGTCCGCCTATTTGGGAACGAGGGAAGACGAATGCGTCAAAGAGCTTTCACGCACTGGGCGGTTGCGACGCTCGCAGTCGCCGCATTGGCGGTGGGGTGTGCGTCCTCGGGCGGTGGTGACGAGACCATCGCCAACACGTCGGATTTCGACGGCGGGATGGACTCGCGGGGCGTCGACGACGGGAGCATGAACCGCGACGAGCCGACAGGCCTCGAAGCGGTCTACTTCGACTTCGACAGCGCGGCACTGCGAAGCGATCAGCGCGCCACGCTCCAGGCCAACGTGGGCGCCATCAACCAGAACGCCTCGTGGCGGACGGTGGTGCTCGAGGGCCACTGTGACGAGCGGGGCAGCGAGGAGTACAACCTCGCGCTCGGCGAGCGCCGCGCCAACTCGGTGAAGCAGTATCTGGTGGACAGCGGCGTCTCGGGCGCGCGCATCGACACCGTGAGCTTCGGCGAGAGCAAGCCGGCGGTCCAGGGCCACGACGAGTCGGCCTGGAAGTGGAACCGCCGCGTCGAGTTCAGCGCCATCCGCTAGCTCGATCCGTCGGAACGAAAAACGGGCACCGGACCCCGAGGGTCCGGTGCCCGTCCTTTTTTCGGCCCGGGCGCGCTCCGAGCGTCTGCGCCACAATCCGCCCGTTCCCAGCGAGGAGGTCCCCCCATGCCCGTTCACGGCGGAAAGCTCGCCGCCCGCGCCCTCAAGGAGGCCGGCGTCGAGGTCGTCTTCACGCTCTCCGGTGGCCACATCATGCCCCTCTACGACGGCTGCATCGACGAGGGCATCAAGATCGTGGACGTGCGCCACGAGCAGGCCGCCGTGCACGCGGCGGACGCGTGGGCGCGCTGCCGGCCGGGCAGCATCGGGGTCGCCGCCATCACCGCGGGCCCGGGCGTCACCGACGGTGTCACCGGCATCGCGAACGCCTGGCGGGCGAACTCGCCGATCCTGGTGTTCGGCGGGCAGGGCCCGTTCGAGAACCTCCGCCGCGGCTCGCTCCAGGAGATGGACCACCTCGGCGTGGTGCGACCCATCACCAAGTACTGCGACGCCGTCTACCAGAGCAAGCGCATTCCCGAATACGTCGAGCTGGCCGTGCGCCACGCCGTCTCGGGCACCCCGGGCCCCGCCTACCTCGAGATCCCCATGGACGTGTTCATGGGGCAGGCCGAGTGGGAGGAGGCGCCGGTGCCGCGCATCCGGACCGCGCCGCCGCGCCTCTCGCCCGACCGCGCCGAGGTGCGCGCCGCGATCGAGATCCTCGCGAACGCGAAGCGCCCGATGCTGATGGCGGGCACCAGTGTCAAGTGGTCGCGCGCCGCCGGCGAGATGAACCGCTTCATCGCCGAGACGCACATCCCGACCTACACCAACGGCATGGGCCGCGGGACCGTGCCGCCCAGCTCGCCCGAGTTCCTGAGCCGCTCGCGTCGGGACGCGCTCAAGGGCGCCGACTGCGTGATCCTGGCCGGCACGCTGCTCGACTTCCGCATGGCCTTCGGCAAGACCATTCCCGCCGACGCCAAGATCATCCAGCTGGACATGGACGCGACGCTGATCGGGCAGAACCGCCAGAGCGACGTGGGGCTGGTCGGCAACCTGGCCTGCTCGTTCGAGCTGCTGCTCGAGGAGATGAAGAACCAGGGCGTTCGGCTCGACTACACGGCCTGGCGCGACGAGCTGCGCAAGATCGAGAACGCGGCCGAGGCCAAGGTGCAGGCCGCGCTCGACAGCGACGAGACGCCCATCGACCCGCAGCGCATGTGCCGTGAGGTGCGCGACTGGCTCGACACGCTCGGCGACCCCATCGTGATCGGGGACGGCGGCGACATCGTCGCCACTGCCGCCAAGATCATCCCGGTCAAGAGCGAGGGCGCCTGGATGGACCCCGGCCCGCTCGGCACGCTCGGCGTGGGCGCGCCCTTCGCGGTCGCCGCCCAGCTCGCGCATCCGGAGCGCCGAGTCGTGGTGGTCTACGGGGACGGCTCCTTCGGCCTGAACGGCTTCGAGTTCGACACCGCCGTCCGCTTCGGGCTTCCGATCATTGGCGTGGTCGGCAACGATGCGGCCTGGGGCCAGATGATGCGGCCGCAGGGCGCCATCTACGGCTGGGACCGGCTCGCGGCCACGGAGCTCGCCTACACCCGCTACGACAAGGTGGTGGAGGCCCTCGGCGGTCACGGCGAGCTGGTGGAGAGCCCCGACCAGCTGCGTCCGGCACTCGACCGCGCCGCCGCGAGCGGCAAGCCCGCCCTCGTGAACGTGATCATCCGGCAGGACAAGAACTACAAGGGCGGGATCTACGTGTGAGGACGGCGGATGCGGCTGACCGGCTTCGCCGGCGGCTGATCCGCCGCTCGCTACCGGGGGGAGGCGGGGACGGCGCGGCAACCCGAAAGCTCGACGTGCGACCCGGCTGACCTCGGGATCGCGCCCGGGGTGCTCTCGCGGTTCGCGGCCCGGCTGGGGCCGCTCGCGATCGTGGACCTCGAGACGACCGGCCTCTCCGCCGACGAGGGCGCCGAGCTGCTTGAGTTCGGCGCCCTGCTGGTGGACCCGGGAAGCGAGGCGCTCGCCACCCTCGGCACGCTGCTGCGGCCGTCCGCTCGGCTGCCGCGCGCGGTGGCGCGGCTCACGGGGCTGGCGGACGACGACCTCACCGACGCGCCCGAGCTGGCGGAGGTCAAGCCGGCGCTGGCCCGGGCGCTCTCGGGGCGCATCGTGATCGCGCACAACGCCGACTTCGAGCGCAGCTTCCTGACCCGCTTCGTGGACCCGGGGCTGGCCAGCGCGACCTTCCTCGACACGCTCGACCTGCTGGCGCTCACCCATCCCGACGCGCCCGACCTCCGACTCGAGTCGTTCACGCGCATGCTGCTCGGGAGCGAGGAGCGTCACCGCGCGCTCGACGACGCCCTCGACACCGCGCGGGTGATGGCGCTGGCGGGGCGCGGCGCCAGCGAGGGCGAGGCCCGCTTCGTGGCGGCGCGGCGCGCCTGCGAGGCCTTTGCGCCCGACTCCCCCTGGCTCGCGCTGCTCGAGAAGCCCCGCGACTTCTCGGAAGCGCCCCCCGAAGCGCCCTTCGTCGCGATCGGCGAGAGTCGGGAGCCGCCCGTGCCGTTCGACGAGGACGCGATCGCGGCCGTGCTCGCCGACGAGGCACGCGGGCGACGTCACTTCCCGGGCTATCGCGTGCGCGCGGAGCAGATCGAGCTCGCGCGGGCCTTCGTGCGCACGCTGGCGCAGGGCGAGGTGTTGCTCGCCGAAGGGGGGACCGGCGTCGGGAAGTCGCTCGCCTACCTGGCGGCGGCGATCCCCTTCGCCATCGAGCAGGAGGCGAGCGACGACGCGGCGCCCATCCTGATCTCGACCCGGACCAAGCTGCTCCAGGACCAGCTGGTCGGGCGCGACGTCGCAGCGGCCGCGCGCCTGCTCGGCTACCCCGAGCTGCGCGCCCTCGCGATCAAGGGCCGCGCCAACTACGCCTGCGCGCGGCGCCTCGACACGGTGCTGGCCGAGGGCCGCGAGAGCAGCCTGTTCCCGGAAGATCGCATCGCCTACGCGGTGCTCGAGGCGTGCGCCCGGACGCGCTCTCACGGCGAGATCGGAACCGTGCCCGCGGCCCTGCTGCGCCGCTACCGCCCGCTCCGGGACCTGCTGCGCCGCTCCGTCGCGGCGCGCTCCGAGCAGTGCACTCGCGACCAGTGCGCCAAGGAGCGGACGTGTCCGCTGGGGCGCCGCCGCGCCGCGCTCCACCAGGCGCATCTCGTGGTGGCGAACCACGACCTGCTGCTGCGCTGGCCGCCGGACTACCCGGCCTTCGAGCACGCGATCGTCGACGAGGTGCACGAGCTGCCGGACGTCGCGGACGATGTCTACGCCCTCTCGCTGCGGCCCGACGACGTGCTCGAGCGCGTGGACGAGCTGTTCGGTCGGCCCGCCGCGCCCGGTCGCGCGCGGGGCGAGGCGCTGCTCGCGGGCAGCGCCCGGCGCAAGCTCGAGGCCGACGCGCGCGCCTGGCGCCGCGAGCTTCGCAACGACCTGGTCGCGATCGGACGCGCGCTCGAGCCCCTGGCCGGCGAGTTCGGCGACGTGCAGGTGCGCGAGGGCAACGCCCCGCCCTTTGCGCCCGCCGCGAAGAACGCCGCCGCCGCCGCCGAGCGCATCGACGGCATCGTGGAGGCAGCGCAGGACGCGGCGCGCGGCGAATCCAGCCGGGGTGCGGCGAGCGAGGCGATCGCCCGCTCGATCGCCGACCTGCGCACGGCGAGTCAGAGCCTCTCGCTGGCCTTCGACGGCGCCGGGCCCGACGCGGTCGTGTCCTTCGAGGACGTGCAGGCGCCGCACGATCGTTGGCGCCTGGTGGTGCGGCCCGTGGCGCCGGGCGCCGACTTCGACCGCGAGCTGCTCTCGCGGCTCCGCTCCTTCGCGGGCGTGTCGGCGAGCCTGTTCGTCGGGGGCGACGCCCTGGCGGCGCTCGGCGACCTCGAGCTCGAGGAGCGCGCGAGCGAGCGGCTGGCCCGGCTCTCGGTGCCGAGCCCGTTCAACTACCGCGACCACATGCGCGTGGTGGCGCTGCGCGGCGGCGCCGACCTGGTGCGCGAGACCGCCGACGTGCTCGAGGCCCTGGCCCGCCGCCTCGGCGGCCGCACGCTCGGGCTCTTCACGAGCCTGCGCCGCATGGACGACGTGGCGAACGAGCTGTCCCATCGGCTGCGCGGCGAGGGCATCGACGTGATCACGCCGCGGCGGGCCGCGGACGATCCGAGCGCGCTGGTCGCGCGCTTCGTGAACGGCGCGGCCGTGCTGCTCGGGGCGCGCCGCTTCTGGCAGGGCATCGACATCCCGGGCGACGCGCTCCAGGCCGTCGTGATCGAGAAGCTGCCCTTCGAGGTGCCGACGGAGCTCCGCCGCCGCCGCGAGGCGCGGCTCGCCGAGCACGGCATCTCGGCCTTCGAGCGCATGTCGCTCGGGCGCATGCTGCTCAACCTGAAGCAGATGGTCGGCCGCCTGATCCGCAGCGAGGAGGACCGCGGCCTGGTCGTGATCGTCGAGAGCCGTTCCGACAAACGCTACTTCCGGAGGCTGGTGCAGGCGCTCCCGAAGGGCTCCGAGGTGGTGCTCGCCGAGCCCGGCGACCTCGACCGACTGCTGGCCGAGGTCGGGATCGAGGGCGGCTCCTAGCCGGGCCGCCGCAGCGGCCGTGCCCCCCGACCCTGCACGGCGCCGCGGTATGCTGCGCGCATGAAAGCTCCGCCCCCGAACCTCCCGCCCCTGCCGCGCCAGCCCGAAGGCGTGCCGTGGCCCACCCGCGAGTGGCCGCGCGCAGAGCTCGACCCGCGCGTCGACCGCGCGCTGCTCGACGGCCTGCTCGATCACGCGTTCGCCGAGCCGGAGCCCGAGGACCTCGACCGCACCCACGCCGTCGTGGTCGTGCAGGGCGGCGCGATCGTCGCCGAACGCTACGCCGCGGGCGTCGCGCCCGACGACACCTTCCGCTCCTGGTCGATGGCGAAGAGCATCACGAACGCGCTGGTCGGGATCCTGGTGCGAGAGGGGCAACTCGACGTCATGCAGCCAGTTCGCGTGCCCGAGTGGAGCGGCGACGATCCCCGCTCGCGCATCACCGTCGACCAGATGCTGCGCATGGTGGACGGGCTGCGCTTCCGCGAGGCCGAGCACCTGGGCGGCGGCGCGGTCCGCTACTACGAGCCCGAGGAGTCCGACGTCATCCCCATGCTGTTCGGGCACGGGCGTGGGGACGTGGCCGGCTTCGCGGCCACGCTGGCGAAGGTGGCCGAGCCCGAGGCGCGCTGGAACTACAACAGCGGGGCGAGCAACCTGCTCGCGCGGCTCGTCGGCGAGACCGTGGGTGGCGGGGTCGACGGCATGCGCGACTTCATGCAGCGCGAGCTCTTCGGCCCGCTCGGGATGCGGACGGCGAGCCCCGTCTTCGACAAGGCCGGGACCTTCGTGGGCTCGGCCTACTGCCCGTCGAGTCCGCGCGACTTCGCGCGCTTCGGCCTGCTCTGTCTGCGGGACGGCGTCTGGGACGGCCGGCGCATCCTGCCCGAGGGCTGGGTCGACTACTGCCGCACGCCGAGCCCGCAGTCCGAAGGCCTCTACGGCGCCCACTTCTGGGTGATCCCCGGAAGCCTCGGCACGTTCGAGTGTCACGGGGCCTTCGGCCAGCGCATCACGATCGTCCCGAAGCTCGACCTGGTGAGCGTTCGCGTGGGGGAGACGGCGGCGCACAAGGTCGGGGCCGTGATCCGGTTCTGCAAGCAGATCGTCGACGCGTTCCGCCCCACCGTCCCGTCCTAGGGACACTCGGCGCGCGAGCCGGGGGCCCCAGGGGGGATCCCTCAGGTTCTCGCGCCCGCCCTGCCGATCCAGCCCGGGCGGGCTGCCTCGGGCCCACCCCGGGCGCCGCACCCGGGAGGCGATCGTGCTCCGAGCACTCGCGGTCTTCGTCGCTTCGCTCCTGCTCGCGGGCTGCGCCGGTCTGGTCGAGCCGGGCTGGCTCGCCGAGCTGCGCGCCCGCGAGGCCGCGCCGCTGCCCGCCGAGACGGTGGCGAGCAGCGACGGCTTTTTCGCGGCCGAGGTCCCGGCGCGTGCGGGCTGGATCGCGTCCGACGAGGCCGCCTACCACGTGTCCTTCGACCTCGGCAGCGAGTCCCCGATCGACTGCTGGATCTACCGCGAGGGGATCGACTTCGCCGGCTCGCTCTCGCGCCTCTCCGAAGAGACGTTCGGCGCCATCTCCTCGCAGCTCGGCCCGCTCGAGCGGCGCCGAATCGCGAAAGTGGACGCCGGCGCCATCGGGCGGAGCCCCTACCTGCGCCTCGACTGGATGTACCGCGTCGAGGCCGGAGGCGAGCGCAGGATCGGTCAGGTCAAGCACCTGGCCGCCAGCAACGACGGTCGCGGCGTCTACTGCCAGCACAACGAGGTGGGCTACGACGCCACCTTCCAGCGCGTGGTGGGCGCGCTGCTCACGAGCCTCCGGTACGGCGAGCCGGCGGCACGCACGCCCTACTACGCGGCGGTCTCGACGATGTCGGTGCGCGGAATGCGCGTCGGGGTGGAGCACACGACGCTCACCCGCGACGGCGAGGCGGCCACACGCATCGACCGGCGCACCTCCGTGCTGATGCCGGTCACGGCCGACAGGCTCCAGGCGAACGACACCTTCGCGGTCGAGTTCGTGCGTCCCGACGGGACGCTGATCAACCAGGTCCACGTCGAGAGCAACGACGGGGAGCTGGTGAGCAACCTCGAGCTCGCGCCCAGGTCGGCCGGCGCCTGGACCGTCGCGGGGATCTTCCAGGGCAGGCCCGTCGAGGCGCGCATCGATTCGAAGAAGGTGCCGAGCTCGTGGCTCGGTGAATCGCTCGCGCTGCGTTCCGCCCTCGCCGGGAGCCCGGCCAGGGCCTCCGTCACCAGCACGCGTTGGGTGCCGGAGGCGGATCCGACGCGTCTGCTCGACGGCACCGTGACCGTCGAACGCAGGATCGATGCGGAGCACTTCGCCGCCAAGGTGGACGCTGGCGGCCTCGAGGCGGAGGTCGTGGTGAACCGCGCGGGGACCGTGACGTCCGGATCGGTCGACATGGGCATGGCGAGCATGCGCTTCGAGCAGGTCCACGCGCACGGCGGGTTCTAGGCGCCGGCTCGCACCGACGCCGGGGGCTATCGTCCGCGCCGGGAGGAGCGCGCATGGACCTCGCCGGCCGCACGGCGGTCGTCACTGGAGCCGGTACCGGCATCGGCCGGGCGATCGCCCTCGAGCTCTCGAACGCCGGCGCCTCGCTGGGCCTGATCGGGCGCACCCGCGCGACCCTGGACGCGGTCGCCCGCGACGCGCCGGGCGAAACCTGCGTGGTCACCGCCGACGTCTGCGACCGCAGTGCGGTCGAGGGCGCCTTCGAGACGATCGCGAAGCGCCTCGGTCCGCTGCACTGCGTCGTGGCGAACGCCGGGATCGGCGGTCCCAACGATCTCGGGGACGGGGACCGCTGGGACGCGATCGTGCGCACGAACCTCGACGGGGCCTACTTCAGCCTGCGGGCCTTCGAGCAGCAGCTCGCGCCCGGAGGCGGCTGGCGCCACGCCATCGTGATCTCCTCGTGCGTGGCGCGGTTCGGGGTGCCCGGCATCTCGGCCTACAGCGCCGCCAAGGCGGGCCAGCTCGGGCTGGTCCGCTCGCTCGCCGTCGAGCTCGCGCCGAAGCGGGTGCTCGTGAACGCGATCTGCCCGGGCTGGGTCGAGACCCAGATGGCGGCGGATCGCATGACGGAGATCGGCGAGGGCATGGGCAAGGGCCTCGCCGAGGCGCGGGCGGAGCTGCTCGGCTCGGTGCCGCTGCAGCGCATCAGCGAGCCCGAGGAGGTCGCCGGGCTGGTAGCCTTCCTGCTCTCCCCGGCAGCAGTGTCGTTCACCGGGCAGGCATTCGACCCGAACAACGGCGCCTGGATGGGGTAGGGAGGGCCCACGGGCAGCCCCCGCGGGGTTCGCGCGGCACGGGACTTGCTTTGCGCTCACGGGTAGTTGGCAGGTAGTTGACAGAAGATGACTCGCAGTCATCATTCCGGGCCTTCTCGGGCGGGGGGGCCCGGCGAGACAGCTGCATCATGCGACCAGGCCGCTTCCGATCGCCGAGGCGCCGTGGAGGGGAGTGTTGGAGCGACGCTTCGTAGCGGACGAATGGGGCCTGATCCTGGGCGGCTCGAGCGGCTTCGGCCTGGCCACCGCCCAGAAGCTCGCCGCGCACGGCATGAACCTCGCGCTGGTGCACCGCGACCGCCGCGGCGCCATGAAGCGGATCGAGCCGGAGTTCGAGAAGATCCGCGGCTCGGGCGTGACGCTTCGCACCTGGAACGCCGACGCGCTCGACGCCGAGAAGCGCACCGCCATCGTGGGCGAGCTCCGCGAGACCCTCGGCGCGAACGGACGCATCAAGGTCCTGCTCCACTCGATCGCGTTCGGCAACCTGAAGCTGCTCGTCGCCGAGCAGGCCCGCCCGAGCCAGGCCGCCGCCGAGCTGGCGCGCGAGCTCGGCGTCGAGACGGAGCGCCTGGTCGCCGCCGCGGACAAGCTCCTCGAGGCGGGGCGCGACGAGCTGGCCGAGATCGCCACGCCGCCCGTCTATCCGACCCACTCCTACCTCGATACCGACGACTTCGCGCGCACCATCCACTGCATGGGCACGAGCCTGCTCGACTGGGTGCAGGACCTGCACGCCGCGGAGCTGTTCGCAGCGGACGCGCGCGTGCTCGGCCTCACCAGCGAAGGCAACGAGGTCGCCTGGAAGGGCTACGCGGCGGTGTCCACGGCCAAGGTCTCGCTCGAGGCGCTGGCGCGTTCGATCGCGATGGAGTTCGCGCCCTACGGCGTGCGCTGCAACGTGCTCCAGCCGGGCGTCACCGAGACCCCGGCGCTGGCCGCGATCCCGGGCAGCGATCGGCTCAAGGCCCACGCGCGGCTTCGCAACCCCTTCCGCCGGCTGACGACGCCGCGCGACGTCGCCAACGTGGTCTATCTGATGTGCCTCGACGAAGCGGCCTGGATCAATGGCGAGGTGGTCCGCGTCGACGGCGGCGAGCACGTCGCCGGGAGCACCTCGTGAGCCTCCACCTGCACGGCCTCGGCCACTTCCACCCCGAGAACGAGATCTCGAACAAGTTCCTGGAGGAGCTCGAGATCGGGACCACGAACGATTGGATCGTGGAGCGGGTCGGCATTCGCGCGCGGCGCACCGTGCTGCCGCTCGACTACATCCGCAGCACCCGGAACCAGGACGTGCGCGCGGCGCCCGAGGCGGCGCTCCATACGAACGCGCAGATGGGCGCGCGCGCGGCGGAGCTCGCGATCGAGCGCGCGGGCATCGAGAAGAGCCGCATCGGGATGGTGCTCTCCGGCAGCTCCGCGCCCAGCATGGTGTGCCCCGCCGAGGCGGCCTTCGTCGCGAAGGAGCTCGGGATCGAAGTGCCGTCGTTCGACCTCAACTCGGCGTGCACGACCTTCCTGGCCCAGCTCTACCACCTCTCGCTGATGAACCCCGAGCGCGTGCCGGACTTCGTGCTCCTCGTGCAGACCGAGACGCTCACCACCGTGGTCGACTACGCGGACCGGAACACCGCGGTGCTCTTCGGCGACGCGGCCGCCGCCGCCGTGGTCTCGCTCCGCGTGCCCGGGCCGGCGCGCGTGCTCCACGTCGCCGCGCAGTCGAGCCCGCAGAGCGCCGCGAAGGTGCTGATCCCGCGCACCGGCTACTTCTCGCAGGACGGCCGGGCCGTCCAGATGTTCGCGATCAAGCGCACCCGCGAGGGCTATGAGCGCATCGTCGAGGCGCGCCGCGACGACGTCGAGAACGAGGGCCGCACGCTCCACTTCGTCGGCCACCAGGCGAACCTGCGCGTGCTCGAGCAGGTCTGCGAGCGCTGCGGCATCGCCCCCGAGCACCACCACGCGAACGTCGAGCTGCACGGCAACACGGGAGGCGCCAGCGCGCCCTCGGTGCTCGCCATGAACTGGGACAAGTGGCGGCCGGGCGACGACGTGGCCGTCTCGGTCGTGGGCGGCGGCCTCACCTGGGCGCGGGCGATGCTCCGCTTCGGCGCGGCCACGTGAGCGAAGCAAGACCCGTCGCGCTGGTCACGGGGGCCGGCACTGGGATCGGTGCGGCCTCGGCGAGAGCCCTCGCGGCCGAGGGCTTCCGCGTGGCCGTCCACTATCGATCGAGTGAGGCGAAGGCCCGCGAGGTGGCCGAGAAGCTCGAGGACGCGCTGCTGGTGCGCGCCGACCTCGCCGAGACGGCCGAGCTCGACGCGCTCGTGGCCGACCTGAAGGAGCGCGCCGGCCGCGTCGACGTGCTCGTGAACAACGCGGGCTACAACGTGAACGGGCTGCTGCCCGCCATGAAGATCGAGGACTACGACAAGGTCGCGGCCATGGCGCGCGGCGTCTGGTACCTGACCAAGCTGGTGCTGCGCCGCTTCATGCTGCGTCAGGGCAGTGGGCGAATCGTGAACGTGACGAGCGTGGTCGGACACACGGGGAACCCGGGCCAGACGCCCTACACCATGGTGAAGGCCGGCCTCGACGCCTTCAGCAAGTCGCTCGCCCAGGAGCTCGCGGGCCGGCCCATCCTGGTGAACTCGGTGGCGCCGGGCTTCATCGACACCGAGATGACGCAGGAGCTCCCCGAGGCGGTGCGCGAGGCGATCCTGGCGCGCATTCCGCTCGGGCGCATGGGCGCGGCCGAGGAGGTCGCGGAGGTGGTGGCCTTCCTCGCCACGCGCGCCAGCTACGTGAACGGCACCGTGATCCACGTGAACGGAGGCATGTACGGTGGGTAGGCTGCTGACGGCCGCCGAGGTGCTGCCGCTGATTCCCCAGCAGGAGCCCTTCCGCTTCGTCGACGAGATCCTGGAGATCGGCGACGAGAAGGTGGTGGGGACCTACCGCTGGCGGCCGGAAGCCGACTTCTACCGCGGGCACTTCCCGGGCAACCCGGTCACGCCCGGCGTGCTCCTGGTCGAGTGCATGGCGCAGTGCAGCGTCGTGCCGCTCGCCATCTACCTCTTCCACCGGGACTTCGAGGCGAAGGACGGACGCTTCCAGACGCTCTTCACCGACGCGGCGATGGAGTTCTCGGAGATCGTGCGGCCCGGCGAGCAGGTCCGTACCGACGCGCGCCTGGTGTTCTGGCGGCGCAAGAAGCTCAAGGTCGAGGCCGAGATGCGGCGCGAGGACGGGGCGCTGGTCTGCTCGGGCACGCTGGCGGGCATCGGGGTGATGGCATGACGCGGCGCGTGGTGGTGACGGGCCTCGGCGTGATCGCGCCCAACGGCAACGGGCTCGGAGAATTCGAGGAGGCACTCCGCAAGGGGCGCAGCGGGCTCCGCTTCCAGCAGTCGATGGCCGACGCCGGCTTCGGCTGTCAGGTGGCGGCCGTGCCCGAAGGCGTGGACGCGCTGGCCGAGGCGGCGTTCCGCGAGGAGGAGCTCCTCGCGATGAACGCCAGCCACCGCTACGCGGCGCTGGCCGCGGTCGAGGCCTGGCAGCACGCCGGCTTCGAGCGCCCGGCCCCGGAAGACGACGCGGTGGACTGGGAGACCGGTGCCGTGCTCGGCACGGGCATCGGGGGCATGGACACGATCGCCGAGAAGGTGGTGCCGCTCGTCAACGAGAAGAAGTCGCGCAGGCTCGGGAGCACCGCCGTCGAGCAGGTGATGGCCAGCGGCATCTCGGCGCGGGTGTCGGGCCTGCTCGCGCTCGGCAACCAGGTCACGACCAACTCGAGCGCCTGCGCCACCGGCGTCGAGGCCATCGCGGAGGGCGCCTGGCGCATCCGTGCCGGCCGCGCCGAGCGCATGCTGTGCGGGGGCGCCGAGGTCCCGAGCCCCTACATCTGGGCCGGCTTCGACTCGATGCGCGTGCTGTGTCGCAAGTTCAACGACGCCCCGGAGAAGGCCTCGCGACCGATGAGCGCGTCGGCGGGCGGCTTCATCCCGGGCGCCGGCGCCGGCGTGCTCGTGCTCGAGAGCCTGGAGGCGGCGCAGGCGCGGGGTGCCACCATCCACGCCGAGGTGCTGGGCGTCGGCACGAACTGCGGTGGGCATCGCGGGGGCGGCAGCATGACGGCCCCCAACCCGACGGGCGTGCGGCGCTGCATCGAGGCGGCGCTGGCCGATGCCGAGCTCGAAGCCCGCGCGGTCGACGCGATCAGCGGCCACCTGACGGCCACGGGCGCCGACCCGCGCGAGGTCGCCTCGTGGGCGGCCGCGCTCGGTCGCGGGCCGGAGCAGTTCCCCGTCATCACCTCGACCAAGTCGCTGATCGGCCACGCCCTCGGCGCGGCCGGCGCGATCGAGTCGGTGGCGGCCGTGCTGATGCTTGCCGGTGGCTTCGTGCACGCCTCGCGCAACTGCGAGGACGTCCACCCGGAGATCGCTCCCTTCGAAGCGTCGATCCCGCACGAGACCCGAGAGCTGCCCTCGCTCTCGGTGATGATGAAGGCGGGCTTCGGCTTCGGCGACGTGAATGCCGCCCTGGTGCTACGCAAGTGGGCCTGAGCGGTGACGTTCGACAATTCCCTCGATCAGGAGAACGAAGATGAATGCCAAGGAGATCCAGGATCGCGTGCTGAAGATCCTGACGCCCTATGTCAAGGACGAGAAGGCCCTCGCGAGCGCGGGGCCGGGCACGAACATCCTCGAGGATCTGAAGGTCAACTCGGCGCGCCTCGTCGACGTCGTGCTCGCCTTCGAGGACGAGTTCGACATCGAGATCGCCGACGAGGACGTCGACTCGGTGAACACCATCGGCGACTGCGTCACGCTGATCGCGCAGAAGGTGACGTGAGCGAAGGCCCCGGGTTGCCGAGGCGCGAGCGGGTGGCCCTGCTCGTGCAGCTCGGCGTCAGCCGCCTGCTCTCGCCGCTCTGGCTCACGCTCACGCCCCTGCTGATGCGCTTCGGCTTCGGCTGGCGTGTCGACGCCGAGGAGCGCGCTGTCGCGGTCCGCGAGTACCGCCGCGTCCGCGGCGAATCGAGCGCACCGTTGCTGCTGTGCGCGAACCACCTGACCATGTTCGATTCGTTCGTGATCGGCTGGGCCATCGGCTCTCCGGGCGGCTACCTGCGGGACTTCGGCGCCGTGCCCTGGAACACGCCGGAAGAGGTGCACTTCGCCTCGACGTGGTGGAAGCGGATCCTCGTCTACCTCTACAAGTGCGTGCCGCTGAAGCGGGGCGGGGATCGGGCGCAGGTCGCGAAGACACTCGACAAGGTGCGCTTCCTGCTGGCGCGCGGGGAAACCGTGCTGGTGTTTCCCGAGGGCGGCCGCAGTCGAACGGCGCGCGTCGAGGTGGACTCCGCCGCCTACGGCGTGGGCCGCCTCGTGACGTCACTGCCGGGCTGCCGGGTGCTCTGTGTCTACCTGCGCGGCGAGGGGCAGGGGAGCTGGTCCGACCTGCCGCGGCGCGGTGAGCGCTTCCACGTCGCCGTCGCGCTCATCGAGCCCAAGAGCGACAAGCGCGGCCTGCGCGCCTCGCTCGACGTGGCCCGCCAGATCACGGCCCAGCTCGCCGAGATGGAGCACAGCTACTTCGATGGTCGGTAACGACGTGGTCGACCTGCGCGATCGTTCCGTGGCGAAGGGGCCGCGACACCCGCGCTTCGATGCCCGCGTCTTCGCGCCGTCGGAGCATCGCGCCTTGCGCGGGAACGCCGAGGCGAATCCGCTGCGCTGGGCCTTCTGGGCCGCCAAGGAGGCCGCCTACAAGGTGGCGAAGAAGCTCGACGACGCGACGGTCTGGTCGCCGGTCCGCTTCGTGGTGCACCTCGACCACTCCGGGGCCGGGCACGTCGAGCACGAGGGCCGCGACATCCCGGTGCGCGTCGAGACGGACGCGGAACGCGTCCACGCCGTCGCCAGCGACGCCGAGGCCTCGCTGGCGCGGGTCCGCGCCCGCGTAGCCACCCTGCCCGCGCCGGACGCCGATCCGAGCGCGGCGGTGCGCGCGCTGGCCTGCGAGGACCTGGCCGGCGTGCTCGACCGCCGCGCCGAGCTGCTCGAAATCGCCCGCCGCGGTCGAATTCCCGTGCTGCGCATCGCCGGGGAGGACGCCCCGCTCGACCTGTCGCTCTCGCACCATGGCCGCTTCGTGGCCTGGGCGACGGAGCTCGTGTGCCGGAGCCCCGCATGAACCGCTTCGAGCCGATCCGTCGTCTCGCGATCGTGAACCGCGGCGAGGCCGCCATGCGCTGCATCCGCGCCGTGAAGGCGCTCAGGGCCGAAGAAGGCTCCGACCTGCGCGCGGTCGCGCTCTACACCGCGATCGACCGCGACGCGCCGTTCGTGCGGCATGCCGACCTCGCCCTCGAGCTGCCGGCGCCGCGCGGCGAGGTCGCCGCCTACCTCGACCACGACGGTCTGCTCGATGCCCTGCGTCGGGTCGGCGCCGACGCCGTCTGGCCCGGGTGGGGCTTCGTCGCCGAGTCGCCGGAGTTCGTGGAACGACTGACCGCTTCCGGCATTCGCTTCCTGGGCCCGACGCCGGACGCGATGCGCGCGCTCGGCGACAAGATCGGGTCGAAGCGCATCGCGGAGCAGGCCGGCGTGCCCGTCACCCCCTGGAGCGGCGGCGAGCTCGCCGACCCGGAGGCGGCGCTCGCGGCCGCGGAGAAGATCGGCTTCCCCGTGGTCGTGAAGGCGTCCGCGGGGGGCGGCGGTCGTGGCATCCGCGTGGTGGCGCGGGCGGAGGAGCTCGAGGCCGCGTTCCAGTCCGCCCAGTCCGAGGCCAAGGCGGCTTTCGGCGACGGGCGGCTGTTCCTGGAGCAGAAGGTCGAGGGCGGTCGTCACATCGAGGTGCAGATCGCCGCCGACACCGACGGCCTGGTGCTGGCGCTCGGCGCGCGCGACTGCTCGGTGCAGCGCCGTCACCAGAAGGTGCTGGAAGAGGCGCCGCCGCCGGATCTCCCGCCGGAGCGCGTCGAGGCGCTGCTCGAGTCGGCGCGCCAGCTCGCGGCAGAGGTCGGCTACACGGGCGTCGGCACCGTCGAGTTCCTGGTCTCGGCCGGCGGCTTCTACTTCCTCGAGATGAACCCCCGGCTCCAGGTCGAGCACGGCATCACGGAGGCCATCACGGGCCTCGACCTGGTGCAGATCCAGATCCGCATCGCGCGTGGCGAGACGCTTTCGTTCGTGCGCCAGGAGCAGCGCGGCCACGCCATCGAGGCGCGGGTCTGTGCCGAGGATCCCGACGCGGGCTTCCTCCCGAGGCCGGGGCGCATCGCCCGCTTCGACCCCGCGCTCGGCCCCGGCCTGCGCGTGGACACTGGCGTCGCGACGGGCAGCCAGGTGCCGGCCGCGTTCGACTCGCTGATCGCCAAGGTGATCGCGATCGGCCGCAACCGCGAGGAGGCGCGCGCGCGGATGGCGGCGGCGCTCGACGACTTCGATCTCGTGATCGAAGGCGGCGCAAGCAACAAGGGCTGGCTGGCCGAAGTCGTCGACCATCCGGACTACCGGAAGGGCGGCGTCGACACGACCTGGCTCGACCGCTTCAACGCTGCGCGCGAGCGCGCCGACGACTTCGGCGCGCCGGCGCTGGTGGCGGCGGCGATCCTGGCCTACCAGCGGGCGCGGGCGCGCGCGCGACTCAACTTCTTCACGGACCCGGCCCAGCTCGCCGCGGCCCGCGTGCCCGCCTCGCAGGGCCAGGAGATCGACCTCAGCTTCGCGGGCGAGCAGTACCGTGCGCGCGTCTACGCGGTGGGCTCCTGGCGCTACCGCGTGCATCTCGACGGGCGCGTCGTGGCCGCGACGCTGCGCGAGGAGGGCGCCAACATGGCGCGGCTCCAGCTCGGCGAGCGCATGTATCGCGTGCTCTACGACCTGGGCGATGCCGTGATCCGCGTCGAGGTCGAAGGCCGCGCCTTCCCGTTCGCCTCGCAGAGCGCCGGCCAGGTACGCGCCGCGGCGCCTGCCATGGTGGTGGCCATCCACGTGAAGCCGGGCGACGCCGTGGCGGCGGGCCAGCGCCTCGGCCTGCTCGAGGCCATGAAGATGGAGGTCGGCTTCGACGCGCCCGTGGCCGGCGTGGTGAGTGAGGTGCGCGCGCGCCGGGGGGAGCAGGTCGCGGCCGGCGACGTGATCGTCGTGATCGAGCCCAAGGCCGACGCCGAGGCGGGCGAGGGCGGTCGCGCGCGCGTGACGCTGGCGGAGCATCCCGATCCCCTCGAGCCGCTGTTCCGGGCCGAGCAGGAGGAACGCCTGGGCGTCCCGGACCTCGCCGCGGCCGACGCCATGCCCGGGGTCGCGCGCCGCCGCGCGATCGACGCCGCCCGCGAGGAGACGCGGCGGGTGCTGCTCGGCTACGACGCGAACCCCGAGCGCGCCGACCGCCTGGCGGAGTTCTTGGAGGCGCCGCTGCCCGCGAGCCTCTCCGAGGGCTTCCGCACCGAGCTCGCCGAGGTGCGACACGAGGTCGTGGCGCTCAGCGACGTGGCCCGGCTGTTCGTCCGTGCGCCGGGCGCCTCGGTCTCGGGCGAGCTTGGCCCCTCGAACCACGCGCGCCTGCGCATGTACGCGCGCCGGGTGCGCGCCGCGGGCGCAGGCATCGCGGAGGAGTTCCTCGAGCTCGTGAAGCGCGCGCTCGCGCACTACGGGATCGCCGGGCTCGAGCCGTCGGCGGCGCTCGAGCGCGCGATGCTGCGCCTGCTCGCCTCGCAGGAGCAGCCGGAGCTGCGCGATCGGCTCGCGCTCGCCTCGATCCAGCGCATCCATGCCCTGGCCCTGGCCGGCGCGGACCTCGGCAGCGACCGCGAGCTCGCCGACGCGCTCGACGAGATCGCCCGGCTGCGCGGTCTCCTCTCGCACGCCGTGGCGGAGGCGGCCATCGAGGCGCGCTACGTGATCTTCGAGCGGCCCGAGATCGAACGCGAGGCGGAGCGCACGAGCCAGCAGCTCCAGCAGTGGCTCGAGACCGCCGAGGCGCAGCCGACCGCGCCGCCGGAGGAGGTGCTCCAGCACCTGGCCGACGCGCCGCGCGGGATCTTCGAACGCGTCGGCAGCTGGCTCGGCGAAGCCGACCCGCGCCGCCGCCGCATCGCCCTCGCGGCTCACCTGCGACGGCTCTATTCGCCGGCCGAGCCGGTTGCGCAGGCCTTCCAGCAGGAGAGCGGCAGCTGGGTGATGCGCATGGACCTTCCGGGGGGCCGCATCGTGCTCGGCGCGGCCGCGCGCTCGGCCGAGCTGGCGCAGACGGCCGAGCGTACCCTGCTCGTCGCGGAGGCGGCGCGCGAGAGCCACGAGTGGCCCGCCGTCTCGGCGATCGAGCTGCTGGTGGCGGACGCGGGCGACGAGCCGCCGGACGTCGCCGCGCTGCTGGCCCCGGTGCTCGCAGGCGGTCTTCCCGCCGGTCGCCTCACGGTGACGCTGGTGCGTCCGGGCGGCCCCGACCTGCATCGCAGCTTCGTGCCGACGCCCACCGGCTCGCGCGAGGACGACTCGGTCCACGGCATCCACCCGGAGACCGCCGCGCGCATCGACCTCGACCGGCTGCGCGGCTTCGCGCTGACGCGCCTCCCCGCCGCAGAGCCGCTCTACGCCTTCCACGGCGAGAGCCGCGCCGAGCCGGGCGACGAGCGCATCTTCGTGCTCGGCGACCTGCGCACCCGCTCGCCGGACGCCGGCCGTGAGGCGAGCCTCCACCTGCCCGCTTTCGAGCACCTCTTCTACGAGGCGACGCGTGCGCTGCGGGGCATCCTGATCGAGCGCGACCCGCGGCGGCGGCTCCAGTGGAACCGCATCGCGATCTACGTCGCCACCGAGGTGTTCCTCGACGGCAGCCTGGTCGAGCGGCTCTCGCGCCGCCTCGAGCCGGCCACGCGCAACCTGGGCCTCGAGAAGGTGCTGGTGCGGCTCCAGGTGCTCGACCGCGAGGCCCCGGACGAGCCGGCGCGCAGCAGCGAGATCGTGATCTCGAACCTCACGGGCTCGAACATGACGATCCACGCGCGCGCGCCCGTCCGCGGGCAGCTCTCGCCGACCAGCAGCTACGAGCGCAAGGTGGTGGAGGCGCGGCGCAAGCGTCTCGTCTACCCGTACGAGATCATCCGCATGCTGACCGGCTCCGGGGCGACGCCGGGCATCGGCGACTCGGCCGTTCCGCGGGGCGAGTTCGAGGAGTACGACCTCGACGAGGCGAGCCCCACCCCGCGCGCGATCAGCGTCGCGGGCCGGCCCTACGGCAAGAACGAATGCGGAGTGGTGTTCGGCGTGATCACGACGCCCACCGACAAGATTCCGGAAGGGATGCGCCGCGTGATCGTGCTCTCCGACCCGACGCGCGGGATGGGTTCGCTCGCCGCGCCCGAGTGCGACCGCGTCCTGGCCGCGCTCGACCTCGCGGAGGGGCTGGGCGTGCCGGTCGAGTGGCTCCCGGTTTCGAGCGGTGCGCGCATCGCCATGGACAGCGGCACCGAGAACCTCGACGCCACCGCGCGCGTGGTGCGGCGCATCATCCAGTTCACCCAGGCCGGCGGTGTGATCCACGTGATCGTGAACGGCGTCAACGTGGGTGCGCAGAGCTATTGGGACGCGCTGGCCACCATGATGTGGTACACGCGCGGCGTCCTGATCATGACGCCGAACGCCTCGATGGTCCTGACCGGTCGCGCGGCCCTCGAGGCCTCGGGCGCGGTCGCTGCCGAGGACGAGCAGGCGATCGGCGGCTTCGAACGCATCATGGGCCCGAACGGCGAGGCCCAGTACCAGGCCAGCGATCTGGCCGATGCCTATCGCATTCTCTACGAGCACTACCGCTACAGCTACGTCGTGCCGGGCGAGCGGCTGCCGCGGTCGGTCGCGAGCAGCGATCCGCCCGACCGACGCGTCGGGGACGAGGCCTGCGAGCCGGGCTGCGGCTTCGCGACGGTCGCCGAGATCTTCGACGCCGAGACCAACCCGGGTCGCAAGCGCCCCTTCCCGATGCGCTCGGTGATGCGCGCCGTGATCGACCGGGACGGCGGCTCCCTCGAGCGCTGGCGCACCTGGGTGGGCGCGGAGACGGCCATCGTCTGGGACACCCAGCTCGGTGGGCGCCCCATCTGCCTGATCGGGATCGAGAGCCAGAACCTCGCGCGCGAGGGCTACCGACCCGCCGACGGCCCGGCCTCGTGGAGCGGCGGGACGCTGTTCCCGCTCTCTTCGAAGAAGGTGGCGCGGGCGCTCAACGCCGCGAGCGGCAACCGGCCGGCCGTGATCCTGGCGAACCTCTCGGGCTTCGACGGCTCGCCGGAGTCGATGCGGAAGCTCCAGCTCGAGCTCGGGGCCGAGATCGCACGCGCGGTCGTGAACTTTTCGGGGCCCATCCTGTTCCTGGTGGTGTCGCGCTACCACGGCGGTGCCTACGTGGTGTTCTCGCGGGCGCTCAACCCGCGGCTGCGGGCCTCGGCGCTCGAGGGCTCCTACGCCTCCGTGATCGGCGGCGGCCCGGCGGCGGCGGTGGTCTTCGGCCGGGACGTGCGGGCCCGCGCGCTGGCCGATCCGCGCGTCGCCGCCCTCGCGAAGCGGGCCTCGGGCAGCGACGAGGCGCGCGCCCTCTACGAGCGCACCCTCGCGGAGGTGACGCTCGAGAAGCAGGCGGAGCTCGCCCAGGAGTTCGACGCGGTGCACAGCGTCGAGCGCGCCCGGGAGGTGGGCTCCCTGGAGGAGATCGTGGCTCCGGAGCGGATGCGCAAGTATCTGATCGACCTGCTGGAGCAGGAGCTATCCTGATCCACCCACGCTCACGCGCCGGGGGCGGTGAGCCGAAAGATCTGAGGAGCCACCAGGTCGATCGATGAAGCGTTCCAAGAAGAAAGCCCGCTCCGGCCGCCGCGAGGGGGTCTCCCGCCTGCTCAGCGCCGAGCAGCAGGAGGGCATGCGCGCTGCCGGCCGCCTGGCCGGCGAGATCCTCGACGCGGTCGCCGCCTGCATCCGGCCGGGCACCACGACCGCGGAGATCGATCGGGTCGTGGACGAGATGACCCGCGCCCGGGGCGCCACCAGCGCACCCTTCGGCTACCGGGGCCACGGGGCGCCGCCCTTCCCCGGCCACTGCTGCACCTCCGTGAACGACGTGGTCTGCCACGGCATTCCCTCGGCGAGCCACGTGCTGCGCGACGGCGACATCGTGAACGTCGACGTGACGCCCATCCTCGACGGCTGGCACGGCGACAGCTCGCGCACCTTCGTGGTGGGGGAGGCCTCGCCGAAGGCGCGCCGGCTCGTGGCCGATACCCGGCGCGCGCTCTGGCTCGGGATCGGGGCCGTCCGGCCCGGCGCCCACACCGGCGACATCGGCCACGCCATCCAGCACTTCGCCGAGGCCCAGGGCTACTCGGTGGTGCGCGAGTTCACCGGGCACGGCATCGGTCGCGTCTTCCACACCGCGCCCTCGATCCTGCACTACGGCAAGCCCGGAACCGGCGATGCGCTGCATCCGGGCATGACGTTCACGATCGAGCCGATGATCAACCTCGGACACTGGAAGACGCAGATCCTCGAGGACGGCTGGACCGCCGTCACCGCCGACGGCTCGCTCTCCGCGCAGTTCGAGCACACCGTGCTGGTCACCGAGGACGGCGTCGAGGTGCTCACCCTCGGCAAGGACGAGCAGCCGCTGGTCTGAGCGGTGCAGCGAGACGCGCGCCGGTCTCTCGCCCCGGCTAGTCGCCGAGCAGCCCCAGCACCGTCTCGAGTGCGCCGAAGAGCTCGTCTTCCGGAACGTTCAGCGCCGGAAACAGCCGCAGCACGTTCCCGGCGGTGACGTTCACCAGCACGCCGGCAGCCAGCGCCCGCTTCGGGAGTGCGGCGGCGGCCTCCGCGTCCTCGAGCACCAGCCCGACGAGCAGGCCCCGGCCGCGCGCGCCGCGCGCCACACTCGGGTTGGCCTCGGCGAAGGCGCGCAGGCGGCCGAGCAGCCGGGTTCCGAGCTTGGCGCTGCGCTCGACCAGCTTGTCCTCCTGGACCACCCGGAGCACGGCGTTGGCCGCCGCGCAGGCGACCGGGTTCCCGACGTAGGTGCCCCCGTGGTCTCCGGGCTTCACCGTCCCGGCGACCGCCTCCGTGCACAGGAAGGCCGCGACCGGGAAGCCTCCGCCCAGGCCCTTGCCGAGGGTCAGGACGTCGGGGACCACGGGCTCGTGCTCGAGGGCGAACATCTTGCCGGTGCGCCCGACGCCGGTCTGGATCTCGTCCAGGATCAGCAGCGCGCCACTCGCGTCGCAGAGCTCGCGGAGTCCCTGCAGGTACCCCGCGGGCGCGACGTTCACGCCGCCCTCGCCCTGCACCGGCTCGACGACGAACGCAGCGGTCTCGCCGTCGAGCGCCCGCTCGGCCGCTGCCAGATCGCCGAAGGGAATCACCACGGGCTCGGGCAGGAGGTCGCGATAGGCGTCACGGTGCTTGGCCTGCCCGATCACCGAGAGCGCGCCGAGGGTGCGGCCGTGGAAGGAGCCCTCGGTGGAGACGAACTTCCGGCGTCCCGTGGCCCGGTGCGCGAGCTTGAGCGCTCCCTCGACCGCCTCGGTGCCCGAGTTGGTGAAGAAGCTGCGCGTGATCGCCTCGGGGGTCAGCGCCGCGAGGGTCTCGGCCAGGTCGAGCTGCGGGAGCGTGTAGAACAGGTTGGTGGTCTGCATCAGCCGGCTCGTCTGCTTGCCCACGGCCTCGACCAGCGCCGGATGGCAGTGTCCGATGGCACACACGCCCCAGCCGGCGGTGAGGTCCACGTACTCCCGGCCGTCCACGTCGATCACCCGGGATCCGCGGCCCTCGACCAGGGCCACCGGCAGCCGGTTCACGACCGGGAGGAAGTGCGTCGCCTCGCGCCGCCGGATCTCATCGAGGCCCATCGCTCACCCCTTGGGTCGCCCCGGCCGCAACCCACGGCGGGGGATCGAGCGGGTCGAAGGTCGAGGCTCCCGGCCACGCCGTCAAGGCGGGCGCGTTACCCTGTGGTCGTGGCCGATTGCATCCTGCTCGAGGGCATCCAGGTTCCGGCCGCGCTCGGCGTGACCGCGGCCGAGCGCCGCATGCGCCGGCCGGTGCTGCTCGACATCGTGGTCGAGCGCGACCTGCTGGCGGCCGGCCGCAGCGACCGGATCGGCCAGACCATCCACTACAAGCGCGTCTACGAGGTGGTGGAGGACGTCGCGGCGAACCAGGCGCACAAGCTGGTCGAGGCGCTCGGCCAGCGCATCGCGGAGGCCATCCTCGGCAAGTTCGACGCCGACGCGGTCACGGTCACCGTCCGGAAACCCAAGCCGATCTCGGGCGTATTGGAGCACGCCGGGATCCGGATCCGCCGGGAGCGGGGTAGCTGACCCCTGCGGGGGGCCGAGCTACCGTCCGTGACCCGAGCGCTCGCGCGGCATCCGATCGAGGGGACCACGCCATGGCCGCATCCGTCACCCAGGCACCGGACAACCGAGACGCCGAGATCCGCGTCTACTCCTACTACCGCGACGCCGAGCTCCGAGGCTCGAACCTGCTGTACCGGCTGTTGCGCGTCCTGAAGGACGGGGAGTCGCAGATCTCCCTCTCCGAGCACCTCGCGGACGAGACCCGGCATGCCTGGCTCTGGACCCAGCTGATCTGCGAGCTCGGCGCCGAGCCGCTCCCCGTCGAGGACGGCTACCAGGTGCGCCTCGGCCGGCGTGCAGGGCTGCCGCGGCACCCCGTCGACCTGCTGGCGCTCACCGTGGTCGTCGAGCAGCGCGCGCTCCGGCGCTACCACGAGCACCTCAAGTGGGAAGACGTCCCGGAGCGGACGCTCGAGGTCCTGCGCGCCGTCTCCAAGGACGAGGGCTGGCACATCGACTGGATCCGCAAGAAGGCCCGCGAGCTGGCCGAGGCCGAGGGCCAGCCCGAGCGCTTCGACGAGGCGGTCGCCCGCTACCGCGCGATCGACCGTGAGGTCTGGGCGGAGCTGGAGCAGCTCGAGCGCGGCTGGTCGGCCGCCTGACGTCGACGGGGCCGGCCGAGGCACGGCCGCCGCGCCATGAACGGCTCGGCGCGGCGGCGGCGGAGCGCTTCCTCCAGGTCCTGGAGCGGCTCCCGGAGCGCCGGGCGCTGGCGTTCGGCGCCGGGCTGGGTCGGGCCTGGGCGCGGCTCGGCGGGCCCCGCACCCAGATCGCGCGGGTGAACCTGCGCATCGCCTTCCCGGCCTGGAGCGAGGCGCGGCGCGAGGCGGTGCTGGTCCGGTCGTTCGAGAACTTCGGCCGCAGCCTGGCCGAGTTCGCGCTGCTGGCGCGGCTCGGCCCCGAGGCGCTTCGGGCCCGCGTACGCCTCGAGGGCGCCGAGCACTACGAGGCCGCCCGCAGCGCCTCGAAGACGGGCGGGGTCGTCGCCATCACCGGCCACTTCGGGTCCTGGGAGCTGCTTGCGGCCGCGATGGCGGCGCACGGCTTCCCGTTCGTCGCCGTCCAGAAGCCGCGGGAGAGCCCGTTGCTCGACGCGATCGTCGCGCGTTACCGCCGCTCCGGGGGTGCCGAGTTCCTGGCGCGGGGCGACGCCGCCCGGGCCGCCCTGCGCGCGCTGCGGGACGGCAAGGCCGTGGCGATCCTCTACGACCAGGACGCGCCGCGCGACGAAGGCGTCTTCGTGCCCTTCTTCGGGCGCCTCGCCTCTACCCGCGACGGCCCGGTCAAGATCGCACTGCGGACGCACGCTTCGGTCCTGCCGATCTTCCTGCACCGCGCCGAGGATGGCGTGAGCCACGTCGCGCGCTTCCGTCCCCCCGTGCCGATGGTCCGCCCCGAGGGCGACGTCGCCTCGGCGATCCGGGAGAACGCCCGCCGCATGACGGAGGCGCTCGAGCGGGAGATCACGCTGGCGCCCGATCACTGGAGCTGGGTTCACCGCCGCTGGAAGACCCAGCCTCCCGGCGAGCCGCGACCACCGGGTTACTAGCTTCGCTCGCCTCACCCGAGGCGGGTGGGCTCGCTGCGCGCCGCGCACGAAGGCTGGCCGTCCGGGCGTAGCGGGTTGCGCGCGGCTTGCGGCGGTGCCGGTCGGCGCTCGAGTTGCCGCTACCCGGCGCCGTGCGCCGCACGGCTCAGAGCGCGAGCTTCTCCGTGGACGCGTTGGCCACCACCGCGCGGTTCTTGCCGGCGGCCTTGGCTTCGTAGAGCGCGCGGTCGGCGGCCTCGAAGGTGGCTTCGGGGGTCCCCGCGTAGGGGGCGAGGCCGATCGAGACGGTCACCTGGACGCGGTCGTCGGGGCCCGTCACCGGAATGTCGAGCGCCTCGACGGCACCGCGCACCTTCTCGGCCAGCGCCAGCCCGCCGTCGACGCCGGTCTGGGGAAGCAGCAGCACGAACTCCTCGCCGCCGTAGCGCGCGAGGTAGTCCGTCTGGCGGATCTGGCCTCGCATCGCGTAGGCGATCTCCTGGAGCACGACGTCCCCCACGCTGTGGCCGAGGCGATCGTTC
>JBFIYM010000018.1:0-35122 GCA_041605395.1 Myxococcota bacterium
GCCTGCGCTCCCTGCGCCCGCGCGGCCTGCTCGTGCTGTTCGGGCAGTCGAGCGGCCCGGTGCCTCCCTTCGACCTGGGGCGTCTCAACGGGCTCGGCTCGCTGTTCGTGACCCGACCCTCGCTCGCCCACTACACCGCGGACCGCGCCGAGCTCGAGCTGCGCGCCGGGGCGGTGCTCGGGGCGATCGCGGAGGGGACGCTGGCGGTGCGGATCGGCGCCCGCTTCCCGCTCGCCGAAGCCGCCGAAGCGCATCGCGCGCTCGAGGGCCGCCGCACGACGGGGAAGGTGCTTCTGATTCCATGAGGCGCTGCCTCCTGCTGCTGCTCCCCGTCGTGGGGCTCGCCGCCTGCGCGTTCAACCCGGTGAGCGGGCGCCCGGAGCTCGTGCTCGTCTCCGGCGATCGCGAGCGCGCGCTCGGGGACGAGCAGGAGGTCGGCCTGCTCGACGAGCTCGGCGTCTCGGACCACGCGGCGACGCGCGCCTGGGTGGCGTCGGTCGGCGCGCGGGTCGCGGCGCAGTCGCCGCGCCAGGACGTCCGCTACCGCTTCCACGTCGCGGACCTCGAGGTGCCGAACGCGTTCGCGCTTCCCGGCGGGCCGATCTTCGTGACGCGCGGCCTGCTCGCCCTGGTGCGGAGCGAGGACGAGCTCGCCGGCGTGCTCGGCCACGAGATCGCGCACGTGGCCGCGCGGCACACGGTGCGCCAGGCCACCGCAGCGACGCCCCTCGCCGTCGTGTTCGGCCTGCCGGCCGCGATCGTGGGCTCGGTCTCCCGCCCCCTCGGCAACCTGGTGGCGCTCCCCGGGGCGCTCGTGTCGGGGATCGCACTCTCCGCCTACGGTCGGGATCAGGAGTACGAAGCGGATCGGCTCGGCGCGGAGCTGGTGCAGGCCGCGGGCCTCGCGCCGCTCGGCCTGGCACGGCTGCTCGAGCGTCTCGCGGCCGAGGAGGCGCTCCATCGGACGGGGCCGCCGCCGCTGTCGTTCTTCTCGAGCCACCCGCGCACGCCCGATCGCCTCGAGCGCGTCCGCGCCCACGCCCGGGAGCTCGGCGACGCACAGCCGGCTTCCGCGCCGGGCCGTGCGCTCGAGCGCCTCGACGGGCTGCTGATCGGACCGAGCCCGTCGCAGGGCGTGTTCGTCGGCAACGACTTCCTGCACCCGACGCTCGACATCGCCTGGCGCGTCCCGGACGGCTGGCAGCACGAGAACCACCCCGAGGCCGTGGTCGCCTTCGACCCCCGCTCCGAAGGGCGCGTGGCCCTCCTGCTCGAGCTCCTCGGGGAGGGAGACGATCCGGTCGCGGCAGCCGTGGCCGAGGGCCTCCGCCCCGAGCACGAGAAGATCCTGCGGCGGCTCGAGCTGGGCGGGCGTCCGGCCGCGCAGCTCGAGGTGACCCGGGGTGGCGACGCCGCCCTGCTCACCTGGCTCGCGCTCGGGGGCAGGATCTACCGGGTGGTGGGGATCTGCCCCGTCTCCGAGCTGGGCGCCCGCCATGCGCTGTTCACCGACGCGGCCGCAGCGCTCCAGCCGCTCGGCCGGCGGAATCGCGAACGAATCCGGGCGGCGCGGCTGCGCCTGCGGCGTGCCACGTCGGGCGAGCGCCTCGACGACTTCGTGCGTCGCACCGGCAGCACCTGGCGCGTGGACCAGCTCGCGGTGGCCAACGACCTGGATCCCGGGGCGCCTCTCGAGCCGGGCGCGCACCTCAAGGTCCCGATCGAGGAGCCGTGGCCGGGCCCGGTAAGAAACGGGGGGCCTGGCTCGTAGAACGGTCGGGATGCCCGACTCGATCGTTCCGCGCGACGCCAGGGGTGGAGGCCTCGAACGGGGCGGAGGGCCCAGGATGGGAGCCAGACCGGCGCCGGAGCCGTCCGCCGAGGTCGTGGTGCGCGCCGCGGAGGGCGATCGAGCGGCCTTCGCCGACCTCTACGGCGCCTACGCCGACGACGTCGCGCGGCTGTGTCGGCGCCTGCTCGGCCCGGGGGGCGAGGCCGAGGACGCGCGCTCGGAAGCCTTCCTGCGCGCGCAGCAGGCGCTCGCGAGCTACGACCGCGGGCGCCCGTTCCGCAGCTGGCTGCTCGCCATCGCAGCCCACCACTGCCTCGACCGCTTGCGCCGCCGGCAGGTGGAGGGGCGGCTCTTCGATGCCGCCGAGCTCTCGGAGCTCGACCTGCCCGTGGCGGGGCCGACGCCGCTCGGTCTGGCCCTCGCCCGGGAGCGGCGCGAGCAGCTCCACGGCGCGCTCGATGCGCTGCCGCCCCGCCAGCGGGCGCCGCTCGTGCTGCGCTACTTCGCCGAGCTGCCCTACGAGACGATCGCGGATCTGCTCGGCGTGACCAGTCGCGACGTCGGCGTGCTGCTCTACCGCGCCAAGGCGCGCCTGCGGAAAGGGTTGAACGAGGGGGATTCGAGATGAGCTGTCCGCCCGAATGGACGGTCGGAGCCTACGTGGACCAGGGGCTGGCGCCGTCCGACGTTCGTTCCATCGAGGCCCACCTGGTCGGGTGCGAGCGCTGTCGTGGCCTGGTCCTGGCGCTGCGCGAGGAAGCGCGCGCGCTCGGCGAGCTCCTCGCCGGGGAGACCGAGCCCGCGGCGGCACCGATCGAGGTCGTGGCGCCGGCGCGAGGCGCGGCGCTCGGCCTGCCCGTCGCGATCGCGGCGACGGCGCTCGCGACCGCGGTCGCCTCCGCCCTTTACGAGAGCCGCGTCCCGATGGCCTGGTTCAGTCCCTCTTCCCTGTTGGGAGTCAACGAGATGCTCTTCGACACCGTCTTCCTGATCCGCGATCGCGCTGCCGGCTGGTTCGAGCTGGGCCTCGCACTCGGCGTGCTCGGCGGCCTCGCCGCCATCGCCACCTTCCTGGCCGGCGCCCTGGTGCGCCGCTACGCGGGGACGGCCGCGCTGCTGGCGTCGATCGGTTGGGCATTCGCGCTCGCGGGAGCCCCGGCCGAGGCGTTGCCGCGTCTCCACCATCAGGAGGCGGTGCGCATCGCGAGCGGCGAGACCTACGAGGGCACGCTCGCTGCAAGCTGCGAGACGCTCGAGATCGAAGGTCGCGTGGTCGGAGACGTACTGGCCTTCTGTGAGCGCGTCTCGGTTCGCGGAGAGGTCGACGGCAACCTCTTCGTCCTGGCCCGGGAGATCGAGCTCGACGGGACGGTCACGGGCGCCGTGATCGGGGGCGGCGAGAACGTCCGACTCGAGGGCAGCGTCGGCGGGACCGCCTACCTGGGCGGCGAGCGCGTGACCGTGAGCCCGGGTGCGCAGGTCGCTCGTGATGCGATCCTGGGGGGCGAGCGCCTGCGCTTCGACGGAGAGGTCGCGCGCGACCTCGCCGTGGGCGGCGAGCGCGTCGAGGTCGACGGTACGGTGGGGCGCGACGTCGAGGCGTGGGGCGAGCGCGTGAGTCTGCTCGACGGGGCGCGCATCGGCGGAGACCTCCGGGCGCATCTGCCGGAAGCCGATCGGCTCGAGCTCGCGGCCGGGGCGGTCGTGGCCGGCGTCACGGACGTCGACGTGGCCGACCCGTTCCGCCACACCATGTGGTCGCGCTACCGCGACGGCCGCTTCTACGCCTGGGCCGCACTCGGCTTCGTGGCGTCCTTCCTGATCGGGATGGTGGTCTACGCCCTGGCGCCGCGCGCCTTCGCCGGCCGCCTCGCCACGGGCCGCGACTTCTTCGTCTCCCTCGGCGTGGGCTTCGCGGTGCTGGTGCTGACGCCGATCGCACTGGTCCTCGTCGCGCTCACCGTCGTCGGCATTCCCGCCGCGCTGATCGGGCTCGCGCTCTGGGGGATCGGCCTCTATCTCGGCGCGATCGTCGTGGCGGCCCTGATCGGACGATCGCTGGTGGGCGGCCGAGGCGAGGGGGCCCGCGACTTCGGGCTGTGCCTGTTCGTGGGTCTCGCCGTGGTGGTGCTGGTGAAGCACCTCCCCTTCGTCGGGTCCGCGGCGGGCTGGGTGATCGCGCTGGTCGGTGTGGGCCTGCTCGTGCTCGAGCTGTACGGCGCCTGGCAGGGCTCGCGCAAGGTTCGCGCGATGGCCTAGCTGTGGCACCTCCGCACGTTGTTGACACTTCGGGTCTGTCCTCGTGCGAGCGCCCTGCCTGGGCCGGGTGGACCGGCTTCTGCTTCAGCGGCGGTGGCCTCGGGGAGGATCCGCACACAGCGGTCCGCTCCGAGCAGCGAGCCATCACCGAGCTCGGAGGCCCCTTCGCCGGGCGGAGGCTCTCCGGCTTCGGTCGCTGCATGCTCACGTAGGATCACCCGCCGCCTGCGCAGAACCGGACTCCACCCGTCCCCGTGGCCTTGGGGGAGTGCGGAGAAGGTCCGGGGAGACCGGTCGCGCGGGAGGGCCGGGCGGCAGCCGTGCCGTTCTCGCCCGCTGGCCGGGAGGGTGTCAACAACCTCCTTGGGTCCCACACCTAGCCGACCGTCGCGCCGAGCGTCCGCTCGGCCTCGGCCTCTGCCGCGCGGACCATCTCGTCCGCGAGACTGCGGTCGCGGTAGAGCGCCGGATCGTCCGCGAAGCGCGCCTCGCCGTGCCAGAGCCCCCGGAGCTGCGGGTAGAGCACGCGTCGCGGGCCGTAGCTGGTGGTGGCCGCGGGGGCGTTGCGGGTGAGGCGCCCCTCGAATCGCACGAACGCGAGGCAGCGCTCGAGCGAAGGACCGGGTGTCCGCAGGGCCCGGAGCAGGTCGAGGGCCGCTGCCATGCGCCGGGATTCCCGCTCGTGGCCGGCGAGCCAGGGCTCGATCTCGGCCAGCAGCCGCCGGTCGTCGAGCCCCGCGCGCAGGGCGTTGCCGGCCGCGATGCGGTCTTCGAGCAGCGCCCCGAGGCGTTCGCCGGCATCGTCGCGTCCGCCCTCGCGGTAGGCCTCCCAGGCCCGCTCCAGCGCGGGGTCGCGATCGCTCGGCGTGAGCGGGGAGAAACGGTGCGCGGACGCGAAGGTCTCGAAGGCGGCCGGCGCGCCGGCGCCGAGACGGCGCACCGCGTCCCGCCAGCTCGCCTCCGGATCGGCGCCGGCGGGATCTGCGAGCCAGGCGGCGGCGCTCGCGATCGCGACGTAGGAGGCGCGCGCGTGCTGCATCGGGTTCAGCAGCACGCCGGAGAGACACTCCGCGAGGCCGGCCTCGCGGCCCCGGTAGGGCAAGAGGTGCAGCATCGTCCGCATCGGGCCGTCGCTCACGGGGACGTTGTCCCAGAGCAGCGGCTTGCGGCCGAGCAGGCGGGCGCGGGCCGCCGCCTCCTCGGCCAGGACCGTGGGCGGGATCGTCGTGCGCCCCGTCCAGCCGATCTCGACGTCGGGCGCGAGCCCGGCCCCGAGCGTCGCGGCGTAGTCGGACGCCTCGTTCCCCGCGTAGTCCGTGGGCACGACCCAGAGCGTCACCTCGGGCGGCAGCGCCTCTCGCACCGCGCCGGCGAGTGCCACGTGGGCGTCCGCGAGCGACGCGAACGCTGCGCGGTCCTCGGCGTGCGCGAGCTCGGTGGGAACGTCGTCCAGGCACAGCGCCGCCAGCCCCGCGCCCAGCCTGGTGAAGACGCGGAGCTTTCCGACCAGGGCGTGGACGTCCGCCGCGCTCCCGTAGCGGATCGAGAGCCCCGGCGAGAGGGCGCAGCCCACGGTGACCCCGGCCGCGCGTCCGCGCGCGACCAGCTCCCCGAAGTGCTCGAGGGTCTCGGCAGGCGGCGCCTCGCGCCAGCGCTCGCGGTGGAGCGGATCGTCCTTCGGCGCGGGCACGTAGGTGTTCATGCCGAGCTCGCCGAGGCGGTCGATCCACCAGAGCCGGTCGGGATGCGCCCAGGGCGGACCGTAGAAGCCCTCGACGATGCCGCGGTGACGGAACACTGCGCTCAATACGGCTGCGGCTTCTCGAAGGTCTTCACGCGGTCGGGGCCGAGGAAGCGACCCTGGACGGTGAGGTTGTCGAGGCGGCGCTGCGTGATGCGCCAGCCCTCTGCGCGGCGCTCGAGCACGTCGTGGTAGATGGCGTGCTGCACGACGGTGCTGGGCTTGCCGTCGAGCCCCTCCTGGACGTGGACGAGGTTCCCGTAGGTGCGGGCGGTGGCGCGGTCTCCGTCGAGCTCGACCATCGGGTTGCTCATCTGGTGCTGCGTCACGCGGTGGAGCGAGAGACCCATGCGAAGGAAGCTCGCGATCTCGGGCCACCGCTGCTTCACGCCGCCGAACACGTTGTAGTGGACCTCGGCGCCGGGCGCGAAGACCGCGTCGAGCCCGTCGAAGTCGCGCGTGTCGATCAGCCAGGCGTAGCGGTAGATCAGCTGCTGGATCTCGAGCAGGTCGGAGGTTTCGCGGGGACTCATGCGAGCGTGCCCCCGTCCATTCGGATCGATTCTCCGTTGATGTGGGCGCCGTCCTCGGAGGCGAGCAGGGCGACGACGCTGGCGACGACCTCGGGGTCGCGCGGCTTGTCGAGCGGCATGGCACGCTTCAGCAGCTCCCAGTTCACGTCCTCGGGCAGGTGGCTGCCGCTGCCCATCGGGGTCTTGATGGAGCCCGGGCAGAGCGCGTTGACGCGAACCCCGCGGCCGCCGTACTCGACGGCGAGCGCCCGGGTGAGCGCGAGCACGCCGCCCTTGCTGGCGCCGTACGCCGCGCCGTACGGCATGCCCGCCAGGGCCGAGGTCGACGACGTGTTGACGATGTTTCCGCCGCTCGCCAGCAGGTGGGGCAGGGCGGCCTTGCAGAACAGGAAGGTCCCGGTGAGGTTCACGTCGAGGATCTTCTGCCACTGCGACGCCGTGGTCTCGTGGGTGTGCGCGAGCAGCAGGATGCCTGCGACGTTGACCAGGACGTCGAGCCGGCCGAAGCGATCGATGCAACGGGCCACGGCGTCGTTCACCTGATCTTCGTTCGCGACGTCGCAGGAAGCGCTGTCGGCCTCGGCGCCTGCAGTCGTGCAGCGCTTCAGCGTCTCGTCGAGCCCCTCCTTGGCGAGGTCCACGAGGAAGAGGCTCGCCCCCTCGTGTGCGAGGCGCTCGGCGCTGGCGCGCCCGATGCCCGACGCCGCGCCCGTGATCAGCACGACCTTTCCCGCGAATCGCTTCACGCGCGGCCCTCTCCTAGCGCGCCGGGTCCAGCAGCTCCTGGAAGCCGTAGCGGGCATGCGGGCCGAACGCGATCTGCTCGAGCACGCCGATCCCCTGCTTGCCGCCGCTGGTCGCGCGCACCACCTGCTGGATGTGCTGGTTCTCGATCGCCATCTCGTCGAGCTCACCGAGCTTCCAGCTCTCGCCGCCGACCGCGAGCTCGCCCTTCCACTGGCCGTGGCCCCAGGTCGGATGCGAGTAGCCGATGCCCTTCATGCGGAAGCAGATCAGCGGATCGAGCGCGATGTCGTGGCGCCGGCCGTCGCGCTCGATCAGCGTGATCTCGGCGGAGCGTGCCCGGCGCGTCCCGGGCTCGTACACGAGCCGGTGCTCGACGCCGCCGAGCAGTCGCGTGTCCGGGTCCTCGACCCCCGGGATCTTCGCGGGGTCGTCGTACGCCGGACAGATCATGCCGTCCCAGTGCCAGGGATGGCCGTCCGCGTGCTCGAAGATCCCCATGTGGGTACAACGGTCGGCCCAGTGGATGGGCGCCCACAGGAAGAAGACCTGCGGCGGCTTCGCGGGCGGTGCCCCGCCCGGGTCCGGCGCACCGACGGGGCGCACGCCCCAGGAGCGGTCCTTCGTGCCGAAGCAGCGCGCGGGGTCGATCGCGAGCGTGCGGCCGCCGTAGCGGATGGTTCCGCCCCAACGCCCGAACTGGTTGAAGCGGGTGGCGTCCATGGTGGTGCGCCCGCGCCGGGAGGTCTGTCGCCCCTCCTCGACGTTCGCCGTGCGCGGGATCCACTCGAGCTCGCAGGCGATCCCGGTCTCGTTCTCGTCGAGCACGACGCGCAGGCGCCGCATCGGCTCGAGGATGTCGATGCGGAAGGGGCCCACCTCCACCCGGCTCGGCTCGAGGGGCGCGCGGCGCGAGCCGTGGAACGCGTGCTGCTCGCCATCGCGGACGATGGAGAAGCCGCAGTCCATGATGCCGAGGTTCGGGTAGAGGGCGGCCCCGATTCCGAAGTAGAACTCGCCGTCCTCGGCGTAGCCGTTGAACCAGTAGCGATCGTAGGCGTTGCGGTCGCTGGTGGCCGTCTGTGCGATCGGCTCCGGCGTCTGGTGGATCGGATAGTCGTCGAAACGGGAGAGCATGCGCGCACCTCCGAGGCGGGACGGAGCATGGTAGCGTGCGTCGCGTGGACGCCATGCGCTTGACGCGGCGAGAGGCTGTGGTGGGGGCGGCCGCCTGGGCGGCGAGCGCGCTGCTCCCGGGGCGCGCGCTGGCCGATCCGGCGCCGCTCCCGGCCGGTGGCGTTGCGCCGCTCCCGGCCGGCGGTGTTGCGCCGCTCCCGGCCGGCGGCTTCTCGCTCGGCTTGCAGAGCTTCACCCTGCGCAAGCTTCCCCTCGCGCCGATGCTCGACGCGGTCGCGCGCCTCGGGCTCGGCGCGGTCGAGCTGATTCCCGACACCCGGGTGCTCTTCTATCGGCTGGGCAACCACCTCCCGCTCGACGCCGACGCCACCGGAATCGAAGCCGTGCACGGCGCACTCGCGGCGCGCGGCATCCGGCTCTCGGCGAGCGGGGTGCACGGGGTCGCAGACGCCGCGGCAGCGGAGCGCCTGTTCCGGTTCGCCCGCGACGCCCGGGTCCCCCTGCTCACGATCGCGCCCGACGACGAGGCGCTCGACGCGCTCGACCGGCTCTGTGCGGCGCATCCCGACGTCCGCCTCGGCATCCACAACCACGGCCCGTACTTCCGCTACGACAAGATCCGCGACGTGGAGCAGTCGCTCGCGGGCCGCCATCCGGGGTTCGGGGCCTGCGTCGACACGGGCCACTTCATCCGCTCCGGCGAGGACCCGGTCGAAGCCCTCCGACGCCTCGGCCCCCGCGTCCACGGCGTCCACCTGAAGGACTTCCGCGACGAGGGCTTCTTCGCCACGGGCTCCATCCTCGGGGAGGGAAAGCTGCGGCTCGACCCCTGCTTCCGCGCGCTCCGCGAGATCGGCTTCGGGCCCGAGCGGGCGCTCTCCATCGAGTACGAGGAGAAACCCGACGATCCCATCGCGGACGTCGAGGCCTGCGTCCGCGCGGCGGCCGCATCGGCCGAGCGGACGGCGCGCGCCTGATCACCGGGATTCGATCAGACGGATCGCCGCGATTCGATGAGAGGGATCGCTGCTATTCGATGAAGCGGGCCAGCACGAAGATGCCGATCATGGTGAACGCGAGGGCCAGCTTTGCGGCGGCGCCGAGCGCGAGGCCGAGCGCCGCGCCGAAGCCGGCGCGACCCGCGGTCCGCAGGTCGCGGCGGGCGGCCAGCTCCCCCACCACCGCGCCCACGAACGGGCCGAGCAGCACGCCGGGAAGCCCGAAGAAGAGGCCGACCAGCGCGCCCACGAACGCGCCCGTCACGCCCTGCTTCGAGGCGCCGAAGCGCCGCGCGCCGAATGCGCCAGCGGCGAAGTCGAGGAAGTAGCCGACGAAGGCGATGACCCCGAGCACGGCCAGCGTGCCGTAGCCCACCGTGCCGAAGCCTTCGGCCCAGGCGGCGAGCACCAGTCCGGCCAGCAGCAGCGGCATGCCGGGCAGGCCCGGCAGCACCAGGCCGGCCAGGCCCAGCAGCACCAGGAGCGCCGCGAGCAGGAACCAGAGCAGCTCGATCTCCATGGCCGGGAGGATAGGAGTGCCGCCTCCGCTTCCCACGGGCGCCGCGTCTCAGCCTCCCACGGGCGCGAAGCAGACCACGCTGATGGCCACCGCCGCCCGCCGCGCATCGAGGTTCCGATAGCTGTGGCGCTGGTCGCCCCGGAACACGAGAGCGTCCCCGGCGTCGAGCTGCCAGCGCTCGCCGGAGGCCACCAGCTCGATGCGGCCGCGCTCACAGGTGAGGTACTCGCGCGTGCCCGGGGTGTGCGGGACGCCCGCCATCTGGCCCCCGGGAGCCAGCTCCATGCGCGCGATCTCGAGGCCCGGAATCGACTCCGGCACCAGCGGCCGGATGCGCGCCCCCTGTCGCTTCGACTCCGGCCAGGCGCCTGCCGGGAAGTGCCGCGCGGCCGTGCGCGGCGGCCCGATCAGCTCCTCGATCGGGACCGAGAGCGCCGCCGCGGCGCGTGCCAGCACCGCCAGCGTGGGGTTCGCGGGGCCGGACTCGAGGCTGGCCCAGGTCGGGCGGGGCAGGCCGGCGAGGCGCGCCATCTGGGCCTGCGACAGCCCGCGGGTCTCGCGCAGGCGCCGCACGTTCGCGGCGAGGTTGGCTCCTGTGTCGTCCATGGCGTCAGCAGAATATCCAGATGCCGCCTCGATAGCCATGGCGTTGTCGGGGCGTCGGTCGGGGAATCAGACTCGGTGCACTGCGAGGAGATCCACCATGAGCGTTCGTCTCGACCACGCCAATCTCGTCGTCCGCGACCTCGAGGGCACCGTCGGCTTCCTCCAGACCGCGTTTCCGGACTTCCGCGTACGCGGGGAGGGCCGGAGCCCGAGCGGCGGGCGTTGGCTCCACCTCGGCAACGACGTCTGCTACGTCGCGCTCGACCAGGCCCGCCACGAGGCGGCCGAGCCCTGGGTGCCCTATGCGGGCAAGCCCGGCCTGAACCACCTCGGCTTCGAGGTGGAGGACGTCGAGGCGCTGCGCACCCGGCTCCGGGCTGCGGGCTACGCCGACTCGACCGTTCCGAACGCGCATCCCCATCGCAAGCGCGTCTACTTCCGCGATCGCGAGGGAAACGACTGGGAGTTCGTCCAGTATTTGTCCGACCGCCCCGAGGAGAGGAACGACTATGCGCTCCCCGACGTGGGCGTCGGGGGGACGCGATGAGCCCGGCCGACCGGGACGCGATGAGCCCGGCCGACCGGGACGCGATGAGCGAGGCCGACCGGGACGCGATGAGCGAGGCCGACCGGGACGCGATGAGCGAGGCCTACCGGAGCCTCGACGCCGCCCTCGAGACGCTGGCCCCCTACGGCCCGGAGCTTCGCAACGGGATGACGAGCCACGCGCCGATGGTGGCCGAGGCGCTTTCGGCCCTGGGCCGACCGGAGGCCTTCGGCCCCTGGCTCGAGCGCCTCCGCCCGGGCCTGAGGCCGCATCGGCCGCCCGGGGCCCGGATCGCGCCCGAGGCGTGGCAGGAGGCGCTCGGCGCCCGGAAGCGGGGTGCCGACTGGGTGGAGCACATGCGGCGCGAGCTCGGAGACGCGCCCTGGCAGCCGTTCCTGCGCCGTTGGCTGGTGCGTCTCATGCCCGGCTACTGCTCGGACGCGCTCCACGGTCCGATCCGCCTGGCCCATGCGGTGCGCGCCCTCGGCGTCGAAGAGACGCCCGCGCGCCGTCGCGAGCTGGCGGATGCCCTCGCGGCCTGGGCCGACGCCTACCAGACGCTTCCCGTTCCGGAGTCGCGGGCCCGTGGCGCGCTCACACCGGAGGAGGCGAGCCTCCGACTGCCGCTCCAGCCCGACGACGAGCGCACCTTCCGCGGCTCGATCGTCTCGGCGTTGTTCGGGCTGCGCGGCTTCGCCGCCTTCGTTCCGGTGATCGACTGGGTCGATCCGGGCGAGCCGCCGATGGCGCAGGTCTCGTCCCTGACGCGCGCGTTCGCCCGGGTCTTCCTGGCGAACGCGCGGGATCCCCTCCACGTGATCGTATTCGTCCACGGGATCACGAGTGCTGCGGCGCTCCGCGCGTTCCTCCCGCACCTCGACGCCGCGGAAGGCCGGGAGCTGTTCCGCTACGCCTGGCAGGCGGCGGCCGGCCTCTACGCGAGCTTCGCTCGTGAGCGGCCGTCTCCGGGGCCGCCGGAGGCGCCCGGCCTGGATCGCGACGCGCTGATCGACCGCGCCCTCGCGACCGGCGATGAGCACGCCATCAAGCTGACGGAGGCCTGCCTGGCCGAGCATGCCCGGGCGCCGGCGCCGGAGTATCCGGCGGCCGCGCTCCAGGCGATCCGGACGCTGGCTCCCGGCAGCTGAGGGTCACATTGCTTCGCTAGCCTCCTGGGCTTCGGTGGAGGTGGCGTGAGCGGACGGTCGTGGCTCGGGGCCCTGCTGCTGGCCCTCGTTGCGGGGGCAGGCCAGGCGGCGGAGCTGCGCCTCAGCGAGCTCGGGGACGGCCCGGTCGCGATTTCCGGCGTCGGCAACGCCGAGCTCTCGGGCGTCGTCTGGCTCGGGGGCAGCCGTTTCCTCGCCGTCGACGACGGCGACGGCCGGCTGATCGAGATCGACCTCGTGCTCGACGACGAGACGGGAGAGCTGCGCTCGTTCGTGGCGAGCGTTCGCGCCACGCTGGCCGACGCCCGCGATCCCGAGGGCATCGCGCGTCGCCCCGGGCAGGACAGCGTCCTCGTGGTCGACGAAGGCCACCGCGACCTTCGGGAGTACGACCCGAGCTCGGGCGCCTTGCTCCGAACGATTCAGCCGCCGCCGCGCTACAAGGGGCGGCTCAAGAAGAACACCGGCTTCGAGGCCATCACGTCGGTGCCCGACGGGGACGCGGTCTGGATCGCGACCGAGGGGCCACTGCGTCTCGACGGCCCGGGCCCGAGCGTCTCCCGGGGCGGCTGGATCCGCCTGCAGCGCTTCGATGCCGCGCTCACCCCCGTCGCGCAGTACGCCTACCAGACCGAGAAGGGCCTCGGGTACGTGGGGGTGGTCGACCTCCTGGCCACGCCCGAAGAGGAGCTGCTCGTCCTCGAGCGCGCGCTCGTGGGAACGGGCTTCGCGGCGCGCATCTTCCAGGTCGACCTCTCGCCCGCGACGGACGTCACCGACTTCGAGAAGCTGCGCAATCGGGACGACTTCGAGCGCGTCTGGAAGCGGCCGGTGTGGGAGCGCAGCCGCGGCTTCCAGAACTTCGAGGGCATGGCGCTCGGACCGCCGCTGCCCGGCGGGGGTCGGCTGGTGCTGCTGGTCTCGGACGGCGGCGGCCACCGCGCGCCGTACCTGCTCGCGCTGCGGATGACGCGGGCCTCACCGGCGCCCGCCGGTCCGACGCCCTGAGCTTCAGGCCACCACGCGATCGCGGCCCGCGCGCTTGGCGGCGTGGAGACGCTCGCGGGCGAGCTCGACCAGCTCCTCGACGCTCGCGCCTTCTCGCGGAAAGCGTGCCAGGCCGGCGGAGACGGTCAGCCGCACGGGCTCGGCGAACCCGGCGCGCCGCACCTCGAGCGCCGCGACCTCGCTGCGCACCGCGTCGAGCCGGTCGACCAGGGCCGGATGCTCGGAGTCGAGGAACGCCACCGCGAAGCGTTCGCCGTCGAGGCGGGCGACGATGTCGGTGCTGCGGAAGGATTCTCGCAACAGGTCCGCCACCCAACGCAGGATCGCATCGCCGAAGGCGTGGCCGTGGGCCTCGTTCAGCAGGCGGAAGCGATCGAGGTCGATCACCGCGAGGCTGAGCGGCTGCCCGATCGCGAGGCAGCGCCGCGCATCCCGGGCGAGACAGCGCTCGAAGGACGCGCCACTGATCAGCCCGGTGAGCGGGTCGCAGTGCGAGATTCGACGCAGGGCGCGTCCGCGGTCGGCGCTCGCGGCGCCGAAGACGGTCGCGCAGAGCAGGGTCACGAGCTGGATGCCGGTATTGGTCGCGTCGAAGTCGAGGGCGAGACGGGCCGCCTTCTCGGGGTCGCTGCTGGCCAGCTCCGGAGCGGCGGCCACCACGAGCCCGAAGCCGAGGGTGGCGAAGACGCCGAGCGCCACCGTGAAGCGCGGGTCGCCGCGCAATGCGCTCGCGAGGACCAGCAGCGGGTAGAGCAGGAAGGCGACCGAGTGGCGGCCCCAGGAGCCCGGTAGCTCCGCCCACAGGACCGCGGCGAAGACGCCGCTGACGGTCAGTCCGTAGACCAGCCCCGCGATCACCGGCAACAGGGCCGCACCTCGTGCGCGTCGATCGGCCTCCATCTCCGAGGCGGCGAACAGCGCGGCCAACGAGGTGCCCACCAGGGCCCAGCGGCCGATCGCGTTGCCGGGCGACAGCCCGAGGCCCACCGCGACGGGAAGGACCAGCAGGCCGAGCAGGCCCAGGTAGAGGGCCCGCCGGCCTTCCTCCGCGGACCACAGGCCGGCGATCAGGCGGTCCTCGGGGCGGCCGACCATGAACTCGATCCAGCGGCGGCGCAGCTGGTTCCACGCCGAGCGGCTCGCGAGCGCCGCGGCGGGCACGGGGATGGTGGAGGCGGCCCGGAGGTCCATGATTCGCCCGGGCTGAATCGGCCGATCCGGCCCGGCGCTTGATGCGCGTCTGCCCGTGCGGGAGAGTGCCCCCATGAGCCGCCTGCCTCCCGGAGTCGAGGGCCGCGCGTGGGTCGCTCCGGCACTGCTCGTCGTCCTTGCGCTGGCCCAGATCGGCGGGTGGCTCGCCTTCGATCTCTCGCCCTGGAAGGGCGGCGGCTTCGGGATGTTCGCGTCGAACGACCACGGTGCCTTCCGTCAGGTGGTCGTCTTCGAGCACGGAGAGGACGGAACGCGTCGCGTCTCGCTCCCGAGCGAGCTCGATCGTCTCCGTCGGCACGTGCGCGAGGTGCCGCGCGAGTCGAACCTGCGTCGCCTGGGCACGGCGGTCCGGCGCGAGGTGCCGGGCCTCGGGCCACTCCGGATCGAGGTGTTCCGCACCGAGTTCGCGCCGAGCGACCTGGCGCCACGCCGCGTGTCGGTGGCGCGGCTGGAGCTGCCGTGATGGAGCTCGCGCTGCGCGTCTTCCTGCTGGTGCTGCTGCTCGACTTCCCGCTGTTCTGGTTCCAGCGCATCCCGCTCGAGGTGGCCTGTGCGCTTGGCCTGCTGCTGCCCCGGCTCGTGCGCGACGTGCGCTTCTGGGCCGTGGTCACGCTGCTCACGGCCTGGCCGCTGGTCTGGAACTGGCCCTTCTCGGACAACCACGACTACCTGCGCTGCTTCGTCGCGCTCGCGGTCACGTCGACGCTGGGCGCCCGCGAGCCCGAACGCGCCCTGCAGGTGAGCGCACGCCTTCTCCTGGCGGGCACCTTCGGCTTCGCCACGCTCTGGAAGCTCGGCCTCTCCCCGGACTTCGTGGATGGCACGTTCTTTCGCGTCGCGCTGCTCACGGACGGGCGTTTCGCCGACCTCGCCGTGCTGGCCGGTGGAGCGAGCTGGGAGACGCTCGACGCCTTCGACGCCGCGCTGCGGAGCTTCCTGACCGGCGACTCCGCGGACTGGCCGGGTGCCTTCGTCGAGCCGGCCCGCCTCCGCACCCTCGCGCTCGGCCTCACCGTCTTCACGGGCGCGATCGAGGCGGCCATCGCGATTGCCTTCCTGTGGCCGCGCTTCGCGGCGGCCCGTAACCCGCTGCTGATCCTGTTCGGCGCCACCACCTTCGCCTTCGCCACCGTGCGCGGGTTCGGGTGGTTGCTGATGACGCTCGGGCTGATGCAGTGCGAACGGGAGGCCCGGCTCGCCCGCGCCGGCTACCTCGTGACGCTGTTCGCCATCGAGGCGTATCGCCACGTCCCGTGGAGCCGCATGCTGGTCGACGCGCTGGGCCTGTCCTAGCGGAGCCGCGTGCTCGGCGCGCCGCGCGGGTCGTGTGATAGCGTGCGCGACGGGTCGGTTTTCGGGGAGGCATCGGCGTGGCTCGCAGGATCGCTCTGGCCGGGTTCGGGCTGTTCGCGGCGGCGGTCCTGCTCACCTGGGCGGCGGGCAGCGGCTGGTTCGGCAAGCACGAGGAGAAGGGGGAGCCCGTGCCGACCGCGCGTCCGGCGCCGCGCCTCGCGGCCGAGAGGCGCGCCTTCGACGACGCGGCCGCGGGTATCGGCGTCTGGCGTCCGAAGCAGATCCTGTTCGGCGACCTCCACGTCCACACCACGTTCTCGCTGGACGCCTTCCTGTTCAGCCTCCCGCCGATCGGGAGCGAGGGCGCTCACCCCCCCGCCGACGCGTGTGACTTCGCGCGACACTGCTCGGCGCTCGACTTCTGGTCGATCAACGACCATGCCGAGGGCATCACGCCGGCGCACTGGCGAGAGACGGTCGAGGCGATCCGGGAGTGCAACGCGGTCGCCGGGGATCCGGCGAACCCCGACACGGTGGCATTCCTGGGCTGGGAGTGGACGCAGGTGGGCGTCACCCCGGCCGACCACTACGGGCACAAGAACGTCGTGCTGGCCGACACCGACGTCGGGCACGTCCCGAAGCGGCCCATCGATTCGTCTCGCTTCGTCGTCGCCCGGCCGTCGCCGTACGGCCTCGGGCTCGTGGCGCTGCTGTCGGGCGGCCGGCTCCACGACTACGCGCGCTACCAGGCGGAAATGGCCGCCGTCGCGCCGTGCGACCCCGAAGCCAACGTCTGGGACCTGCCCGACGACTGCAAGGAGTCGGCTGCCACGCCGGACGTGTTGTTCCGGAAGCTCCGGGAGTGGGGGTTCCCGGCACTCGTGATTCCGCACGGGACCAGCTGGGGCTTCTACACGCCGCCGGGCTCGGCCTGGGACAAGCAGCTGGTGGGCCCGCAGCACGACCCCGAGCTCCAACGACTGCTCGAGGTCTACTCCGGCCACGGCGACTCGGAGGTCTACCGGAGCTGGCGCGAGGTGGCGTTCGACGCCGCTGGCAAGCCGGTCTGCCCGGACGCGCGCCCCGACTACCTGCCGATGTGCGTGCGCGCCGGTCAGATCATCCGGGCGCGCTGTGAGGCGGCGGGGAAGAGCGCCGCCGAGTGCACGCGCCGGGAGCGCGAGGCGCAGGCCAACGCGGCCGCGGCGGGCGTCGCCGCGCACCGCACGGTGCCGGGGGCTCGCGGCGCGGACTGGCTCGATGCCGGGCAGTGCCGCGACTGCCGCGAGCCGGCCTACCACTACCGACCCAAGAGCTCTGCGCAGTACATGCTCGCGCTCGGGAACTTCGACGACCCGGAGGAGGAGCCGCGCCGCTTCCGCTTCGGCCTGATGGCGTCGAGCGACAACCACTACGCGCGGCCCGGCACCGGGTACAAGGAGGTCCACCGGCGGGGCTTCACGGAGTCGCTCGGGCGCGCCTCTCCCGACGCCGGGCCCATCGCGAGCCTGCTGCAGGCGCCGGCCGAGGAGCCGGTCGCCCGGTCGCGGCCCTTCTCCTTCGATGCGCCCGGCTTCCAGGTCTTCGAGACCGAGCGGCAGGCTTCCTTCCTCACCACGGGGGGCCTCGTCGCCGCGCACTCGGAGGGGCGGGACCGTGCCTCGATCTGGGACGCGCTCGAACGCAAGGAGGTCTACGGCACCACCGGGCAGCGCACGCTCCTCTGGTTCGAGCTGCTGAACCCGCCCGGCTCGCGCGGACGCACCGTCTCCATGGGGGGCGAGATCCGGATGGCCGAGACGCCCATCTTCCAGGTGCGGGCGGTCGGCTCGCTCGAGCAACAGCCGGGCTGCCCCGAGACCTCGCTCTCGGCGCTCGGCGCCGACGAGCTGGAGCGGCTCTGCAAGGGCGAGTGCTACCACCCGAGCGATCGGCGCCGGAGCGTGACGCGCATCGAGATCGTGAAGATCCGCCCCCAGCTGAGCGAGGACGAGGACGTTGCAGCGCTGATCGAGGACCCCTGGCGCACCCAGATCTGCGAACCCGACCCGGCCGGCTGCATCGCCCACTTCCCGGACCCGGACTTCGCGCGGGACGGACGGGACGCGCTCTACTATGCCCGCGTCTTCGAGACGCCGATCCAGGGCATCAACGGCGACAACCTGCGCTGCGAACGCGACGACAGCGGCGAATGTCGGAAGGTCACCCTGTGTCCCGGCCCCGACGGAGATGCCGATCAGTGTCTGGGCGAGAAGGAGCCGCGCGCCTGGAGCTCGCCCATCTTCGTGGACCACGCCCGGTGATCTGCGCGGAGCCCCGGCCGGTGATCCACGTGGAGTCCCTCCGGTGATCCGGTACACCGCCGAGGACGGCATCGCGACGCTCACCATCGATCGGCCCGAGAAGCGCAACGCACTCACCTGGGCGCTGCTCGCGGAGTTCGTCGACACCGTCGCGCGCGCCGGCGCGGACCCGGCCGTGCGGGTGCTGATCGTGACGGGCGCGGGCGGCGCCTTTTGCGCGGGCACGGACCTGGCCGACCTCGCGCGCGTCCCGGAGGACGAGCGCGGGGGGCGCGGCGGCACGGCGCCGCGCGGCTGGCCGCTGGTGGCGTGCCCGAAGCCGGTCATCGGCGCGATCGACGGCGTGGCCGTCGGCATGGGGGCCGAGTTCACCAGCCAGTGCGATCTCCGCATCGCATCCACGCGCGCCCGCTTCGCCTGGAACTTCGCGCAGCGTGGGCTCGTACCCGACACGGGCGCCGGCAGCTGGCTGCTGCCGCGGCTGGTCGGGCACGCGCGTGCGCTCGAGTGGCTCTACTCGGGGCGCTTCGTATCCGCCGAGGAGGCGCTCGAGCAGGGCTACGTCGCGCAGGTCGTGCCGCCGGACGAGTGTCTGCCGGCGGCGTACGAGGTGGCCCGCGGTTTCCTCGCGGGCTCGCCGCTCTCCCATCGGCTGATGAAGACCCTCGTGTACGGGGGGCTCGAACGCAGCCCCGCCGAGCACCTGGCCGAGCATGCAGAGGCCCTCGGCACCTGCTTCCGCTCGGCCGACCATCGAGAGGGCGTCGCGGCGTTCCTCGAGAAGCGGCCGGCGCGCTTCACCGGGCGCTAGGAGCCGGAGCCAGCGGACGCGTGAGCGCCGCTGGGGTATCAACCCCCTTCTCGCGGAGCGGATCATGGATCTCGGGACCTTCCTCACCGGCAGCACCGCCGGCCTCGTCGACCTGGCGCTGCTGATCGGGCGCCTCGCCATCGGCGTCTGCTTCGTGGTGCACGCCCTCGGCAAGCTCGGCCTGGTCGGGACCGGCAACCTGGCCGGCTTCACCGATTGGCTCCGGAGCCTCGGAGTTCCCTATCCCTGGGTGCAGGCGCGCATGGCCATGCTCTCGGAGCTCGGCGGCGGCACGCTCCTCACCCTGGGCCTCTTCACGCGGCCGGCCTGTCTGGTCCTGATCTTCACGATGGCGATCGCCGGCCTGCTCGGACACAAGGGCGCCGGCTACCTCATCACCAACGATCCGCCGGGCGCGGAGTACACCATCAACCTCGCGGTGATCTGCACCGTGTTCCTCATCGCAGGGCCCGGGCGGCTGTCGCTCGACGCCATCCTGTTCTAGGAGAGGAGGCCAGGCCGTGGAGAGACTCGCGGGGAAGGTGGCGATCGTGACCGGGGCCGCGCGCGGCACGGGCGAGCAGATCGCGCGTCTATTCGTGGGCGAAGGGGCGCGCGTCACCCTCGGCGACGTCCTGGCGCCCGAGGGCGAGGCGGTCGCCAAGGATCTCGGAGACGCTGCAACGTTCGCGCGGCTCGACGTCGGTGACGAGGACGACTGGGTGCAGGCCGTGAAGCGGACCGTCGAGCGCTTCGGTCGGCTCGACGTGCTGGTGAACAACGCCGCGATCCTCCAGATGAAGCCGCTCGAGGAGACCTCGCTCGCCGACTTCGAACGCCACGTGCGGGTCAACCAGATCGGTCCCTTCCTGGGCATGCGCGCCGCCGTGCCCGCGATGAAGGAGGCGGGGGGCGGCTCGATCGTGAACGTGTCGTCCGTGGATGGACTCAGCGCGAAGCGCCAGATCGTGGCCTATGCCGCCACCAAGTGGGCACTGCGCGGGATGACGCGCGTCGCGGCGCTCGAGCTCGGCCAGCACCGCATCCGGGTCAACACCGTCTGCCCGGAGGTGGGCGGCCCGTCCATGCGCGCGCCCTACGTCCCCGAAGGCATCGACGTCGAGAAGACGCTGGCGTTCGCGCACGGCATCATTCCCTACCAGCGCGAGCGCGAGCCCATCGAGCTGGTCCGCGACGTCGCGCGGATGGTGCTGTTCCTCGCATCCGACGAGAGCCTGTCCTGCACGGGCGCGGACTATCCGGTCGACGCCGGCTGGACCGCCGGACGCCTCTCGCCGAAGGCCTGAGCGATGCGAAGTGGCCTGCGCGCACTCGCCGAGATCGATCGGTTCGACGAGGAGGTCGACGTCGCCGTCGTCGGTCTCGGCTGTGCCGGTGCCGCGGCGGCGATCGAGGCGGCCGCCAGCGGGGCGCGCACGCTCGTGCTCGAGCGCGCCAGCGGCGGTGGCGGCACCTCGGCGCTCTCCGGCGGGGTGCTCTACCTGGGCGGCGGCACGCGGCTCCAGCGGGCCTGCGGCTTCGAGGACACACCCGAAGCCATGTTCGCCTACCTGATGGCCTCCGTCGGTGATGCCCCCGACGAGGCCAAGACCCGGCTCTACTGTGAGGGCAGCCCTGCGCACTACGACTGGCTCGTCGCGCAGGGCGTGCCGTTCAAGGAGACCTTCTATCACGGGGTCTCGGGGGAGCCGCCGACGGACGACGGGCTCGTGTGGTCAGGCTCGGAGCGGTGTCGACCCTTCTGCGAGCTCGCCGCCCCGGCACCGCGCGGTCACGTCCCGAAGCACCCGCACCAGACGGGCCACGTGCTGATGAAGCACCTGATCGAGAGCACGAAGAAGAGCGGCGCCCGCATCGAGGGTGACGCGCGCGTCACCGCGTTGGTGCTCGACGCGGACGGCGCGGTCGTCGGCGTCGTCGCGTCCCACTTCGGCGAGGAGAAGCGCTACCGGGCCCGGGGCGGCGTCATCCTCGCCACCGGGGGCTTCGTGCACGCCGACGACATGCTGGAGCGCTTCGTGCCGCGTGCGCTGCGCTGCAAGGTGCGCGTCGGGGCCGAGGGGGACGACGGCTCCGGAATCCGCCTCGGCGTCGCGGCGGGCGCGGCCACCCTCCACATGGACAAGGCGTCCATCTCGCTGCCCATCACGCAGCCCTGGGGGCTCAAGCGCGGCGTGCTCGTGAACGGCCAGGGCCAGCGCTTCATCAACGAGGACGCCTACTACGGGCGGCTCGGCGAGGCCGCCCTGTTTCGCGAGGACGGCCGGGTCTGGCTGATCGTGGACGACGAGATCTTCGAGGAGCCCGACTACATCAAACGGGTCGCGGCGGCGGGCGAGACCCCGGCCGAGCTGGAGCGGGAGCTGGGGCTGCCCGCCGGGAGCCTGGAGGCCACGCTCGCCGTCTACAACCGCCACGCCGAGCAGGGCGAGGACCCGGCGTTCCAGAAGCAGGCGGAGTACCTGAAGCCGCTGCGCACGCCGCCCTACGGCGCGTTCGACTGCACCGTCGAGAAGGCGATCTACGCCGCCTTCACGCTCGGCGGGCTGGCCACCGACACCGACGGCCGCGTGCTCGACCCCGAGGACGTCGTCATCCCCGGCCTCTTCGCCGCAGGCCGGGCCAGCTCGGGCCTCTCGGTGGGAAGCTATTCGAGCGGCCTCTCCCTCGGCGACGGGAGCTTCTTCGGGCGTCGCGCGGGCCGCACGGCGGCGCGCGGTCGCCCGGCGTGAACGCGCGTCTCCCGTGCGTCGTGCTTCTGCTCGCAGCGGGGCTCGGCTGTGCGTCGCCCGTCGGGATCCGGCGCGTCGACGCGCGCGAGGTGCACCGGACGCTCACGGCCAACGTCCTGACCACGGGCGAGCCGAGCGTCCCCACCCGGCAGCTCGTGCAGAGGATGGGTCTCGGGGCGCGCTTCGCGAGCGATCCCGCGGCCGTCGTGCAGGCGATCCAGGTCGCGCCGCCGACGCCGAACCGCACGTTTGCGCTGGCCGAGCTCTCGTTCTGGCTCGGGACCCGGAACGGAGACCGCGCGCGCTACCTGGCCGCCTCCACCTACGCCTGGGCCTATCTGTTCCCGCCGGCCGGCGAGCCCCCGCCGCTCCCGACGGATCCGCGCTATCGGCTCGCCTGCGACCTCTACAACCGGGGTCTCACGGAGGGCATCGATCCGCAGAAGCTCGCCGCCGACACCTGGGCCGGCGAGCGCATCGAGCTGCCTTTCGGATCGGTGACGATCGCGTTCGACCGTCGCGAGCTCGAGTGGAGCGGCTGGCGCCTCGGTGACTTCGTCCCCGCCGCCTATCTCGAGGTGCGCGGTCTGCGCAACCGCTACCGCTTCCCCGGCATCGGCGCGCCGTTGGTGGCGAGCCTGGTGGAGCCGATCGAGAGCTCCTGGGCCAGGCGACGTCGGGCGCACATCCCCCCCGGGCTCAAGGTGCCCACCACGGCCCTGCTGCGCTTCGAGAACCTGCACGAGGCGCTCGGCAGCGGGCATCTCGAGGCCCGCCTCGAGCTGATCACGCAGGACGAGTCGCGCTCCGTCGAGATCGAGGGGCGCGAGCTCCCGCTCGAGTTCGAGACGAGCTCGGCGCTCGCCTCGACGCTCGAAGGCCCCCCGATCTGGTTCGAGGAGCTCCGCCGCTTCTTCTACGGTGGCATCGTGCCGCGGCTCACGCCTGCGCCGGACGACCAGGTGCTGTTCCTCCAGCCGTATCGGCCCGGCCGGATCCCCGTGGTGCTCGTCCACGGCACCGCCTCGAGCCCGATGCGTTGGGCGGAGCTCGAGAACGAGCTCCAGAGCGACCCGTTCATCTGGGACCGCTACCAGGTCTGGCTCTACCGGTACGATTCCGGCAACTCGGTCGGGTACTCGGCGGGCGTCTTTCGCGAGGCGCTGGCGGCCACCGTCCGCCGGCTGGACCCGGCGGGCCAGGACGAGGCGCTGCGCCAGATGGTCGTGATCGGTCACAGCCAGGGCGGTCTGCTCGCGAAGCTCACGGTCGTCGACAGCGGCGACCACTTCTGGCGGAACCTCAGTGGGAAGCCGTTCGACGAGATGGAGCTCGAGCCGGAAGAACGCGCCGTGCTCGAGCGCACCATCTTTTTCCGGCCGCTTCCGTTCGTGAAGCGGGTCGTCTTCATCGCGACGCCGCACCGGGGCAGCTACCTGACGCTTCCGAGGATCGCCCGCTGGGCCGCCGGGCTGGTGCAGGTCCCCAACGAGCTGACGCAGCTCACCTACGACGTCATCGCGCGCAACCGGGAGGACCTGTTGATCCGCCAGCTCGAGCGCCCGGCGACGGCGATCGACACCATGACGCCGGACAACCCGTTCCTCCGGACCCTCGCCTCTCTCGACGTCGTGCCGGGCGTGGCGGCCCACTCGATCATCGCCGTCGAGGGCGACGGCCCTCCCGAGCAGGGCGCGGACGGGGTGGTGCGCTACCGGAGCGCCCACCTCGACGACGTCGAATCGGAGCAGATCGTCCGCTCCGGTCACTCCTGCCAGTCGCACCCCGCGACGATCGAGGAGGTGCGCCGCATCCTCCACGTCCACGCGGGGGGGCCGCACGCCGAGCGCCTCGGCACCCCCGGGTCGCCATGAGCCCGCCGCGTCCGTCGATCCGCCAGCTCGAGTGCGCGGTCGCCGTGGCCGACGCGCTCCACTTCGGCCGGGCGGCGCGCGCCTGCGCGATCACCCAGCCGGCGCTCTCGGCGCAGGTGCAGGCGCTGGAGGAGCTGCTCGGCGTCCGCCTCTTCGAGCGGGGCCGCCGCGGCGTGATCGTGACCGCCGCGGGCGCGCGGGTCGTGGAGCAGGCGCGCGCCGTGCTCGCAGCGCTCGACGGTCTCGTCGAAGGGGCGGCCGGCGAGGCGGAGCCGCTCTCCGGCACCCTGCGCCTCGGGGTGATCCCGACGGTCGCGCCGTACCTGCTTCCGGCGCTGCTGCCCGGCGTGCGGCGCGCCTGGCCGAAGCTGCGCCTCGTGCTGCGCGAGGAGCAGACGGCGCGCCTGGTCGAGCAGCTCGCGGCCGGCACGCTCGACCTGCTGCTGCTCGCGCTGCCCGTCGAGGCGGCGGGCCTCGAGGAGCTCCCCCTGCTGCGCGAGCCGTTCCACTTCGTCGCGCCGGCGCGACACCCGCTCACGCGAGGGAAGGCGCGCACCGTCTCCGAGCGCTCGCTCGGCGACGAGGAGATCCTGCTGCTCGAGGACGGCCACTGTCTGCGCGCCCAGGCGCTCGACGTCTGCCGCCGCGCGGGCGCGACGGCGCCGGGCCGCATCCAGGCCACCAGCCTCTCGACGCTGGTGCAGATGGTGGCGAACGGACTCGGCGTGACGCTGCTGCCCGAGCGCGCGCTTCCGATCGAGCTGCGGCGCGGTGCCGGGCTGGTGTCGCGCCCGTTCCGCGCGCCCGCGCCCTTCCGCACCATCGGCCTCGCCTGGCGGCGCGGCGCGGCGCGCGCCGGGGAGTACCGCCTGCTCGGTCAGGCGCTCGCGGGGGAGCTCGCGAAGGAGCGCAAGGCGCGCTGACGGCGGCGCCGCCCGCCCGCGTCAGGCGTCGCCGGGCTCCGCCTCCGCCTCCGGCCCGCGTCAAGCGTCGCCAGGCTCCGCCTCCGCCTCCGGCCCGCGTCAGGCGTCGCCGGGCTCTGCCTCCGCCTCCTGCCCGGAGCGTCGCGAAAAGTCGACCACGAGCGCGAACGTCACCGAGAGCAGCACGGGGCCGAGGAACAGGCCCAGCATGCCGAACGAGGCGAGGCCGCCGAGCACGCCGAAGAACACCACGAGGAAGTGGATCGGGACCTCGCCGCCACTGATCAGGAGCGGGCGCAGCAGGTTGTCGATGGAGCTGATTCCCACGAATCCGTAGAGCGCCATGCCCACCGCCGCGCCGGGGTTGCCGCCGACCAGCAGCCAGGCCGCCGCCGCGAGCCAGACGATCGTCGGCCCGGCCGGAATGAACGACGCCACGAACGTGATCGCCCCGAGCGCGACGGGGGAGGGCACCGAGAACAGCGCGAAGCCGATGCCCGCGACCAGGCCCTGCACGAGCGCGGTGCCGATCAGGCCGAACACCACGGCGCGCACCACGCTGCCCACGTGCTCCAGCATGCGCGGCGCGCGCGGGAACATGATCCGCGCGAGGCGTCCCGCCTGCGCCCCCAGGTTCTCGCCATCGAGGTAGAAGAAGAACAGGGAGAGGACGGTGATCGAGAACTTGAAGACGTTGCTGGCCAGGCCGCTCGCCACGTCCACAAGGCGGCTCGACACCTGGGAGGCGTAGCGGGTGACGTATCGCAGCACGGCCTCGGGGTCGACGATCGCGTTGTCGCGGATCTCGGTGACGCGGGTCGCGAGCCAGGAGCGCGACATGATCCACTCGGGCAGGGGCGCGCCGGCGTCGAGCCAGCCACGCACGGCGCCGATCAGCTGCGTCGCCTCCCCGGCGAGGGCCACCAGCAGCCACGCCACCGGGATCCCGACACCGAGCGCGACGACGCCGGTGAAGAGCGCGGCGGAGAGCCGCGGCCGCCGGGTGCGGCGGCTCACCGCGCCGTACAGGGGCCACGTGACGTAGGCCAGGATTCCCGCCCAGATCACGGGGACCAGGAACGGTCGAAGCACGTAGAGCGTCGCGGCCAGCAATGCGAGCCCGGCGCCCACGCGCACGGCGACGGCGCCGGCGCGCGGGTCGAGCGGGGCGCCCGGTGCCGTCATCGTCCCTCCAGGAGCGCATCCAGCGCGGCGAGCGCGTCGCCGAGATCCGGACGCACCAGCACGCTCCGAATGCCGAGGCGCTCCGCGGCGGCCACGTTGCTCGCGGCATCGTCCAGGAACAGCACCTCGCCCGGCCCGATGCCGCCGAGCCGCTCCAGGGTCAGCTCGAAGATGCGGGGGTCGGGCTTTCGCATGCCGACCTCGCTCGAGTCGACGATGACCTCGAACAGCTCGTCGGCGGGCACCAGACGGCGCCACGCGTCCCGGAACTCGTGCGCGTTGTTCGTCACGAGGGCCGTACGGTAGCCGGCGGCGAGCAGAAGCCGCGCGCGCTCCACCATCGGCGCGCGGGCGCCGTCTCCGCGCCCCATGCGGGCGAACAGCCGGAAGGGGTCGGCGTCGATGCCCTCCGCACGGCCCAGGGCGAGGATCGCCTCGCGGGCCTCGACGAGCGGAATCTCGCCGCGTTCGAGACGGTGCCAGGGATGGTCGGTGTCCTCGTGGTAGGGCCCGAACACGATCTCGAGCACGCGACCCGGCTCCGCCCCGAGCTCCGTGCCCAGCGCCTCCGCGGCGTCGAAGGGGGAGTCGGTGAAGACGCCGCCGAAATCGAAGAGGATGGCGCGCACGTTGCCCACTACGGGGCCCCCGGGGTGCCGATAGCGAGGAGCGACGGGCCGGGGCCCGGTCGGTTCGGCCCGGCTGCGAGGCGGCTGCAGCTGGCGGCGCGTTGCGCCGCAGCTGAGCCGCTTTTCGGGGGGGCTCGGCGTTTCGTCATGCGCCGGGGCGGCAGCCGGCGAGGTCGGCCATCAGCTCGAGCGCCTCGTCCTGCTGCGTGTGGAGCGTGAGGCCGTCGACGCCGAGCTCCTGCCACGCGCGGAAGCGTTCGCGGATGCGGGCGGCGGGGCCGATCAGGGCGCCCTGGTCGACGTACTCGTCGGGCACGGCCGCGATCGCCTCCTCGCGGCGGCCAGCGAGGAAAAGCTCCTGGATCCGCTCGGCGGCCTCGGGGTAGCCGCGCCGCGCCATCATGTCCTTGTGGAAGTTCTTGGTGCGGGCGCCCATGCCGCCCACGTAGAGGCCGACGAACGGCTTCAGCGACTGGAGTGCGCTCTCGACGTCGTCCGTGACGATCACCTGACAGCCCGCCTGGATCGCGAGGTCTTGCCACTTGCGTCCGGCGCGCGCCAGCCCCTCCTCGAGCCAGGGGCGGTAGACGCCCTGGGTCTCGGGGCCGTACCCCATCGGAAGCCAGCCGTCGGCGAGCTCGGCGGTGAGCTTCACGTTGGCGGGTGTGCCGGTGCCGAGATAGATCGGTGTCGCGGGGTCGGTGTGGAGGACGGACTTGAGGGGCTTTCCCAGGCCCGAGGCGCCGGGGCCGCGATACGGCAGGGCGATCTCGGCGCCGTCGTGCGAGACGGGCCCCTCGCGGCGCAGCACCTTGCGGAGGATGGTCACGTAGTCGCGAAGGCGCACGCGGGGGTCGCCCCACGGCTGTCCGTACCAGCCCTCCACGATCTGCGGGCCCGAGAGGCCGACGCCGATGATCACGCGGCTCCCGCCCGCGAGCTGGTCGACCGTGGCCATGGCGAGCGCCGTCGCCGCCGGGGTGCGCGCCGCCGCCTGGATCACGGCGGTCCCGAGGCGGATGCGCCGGGTCTTCGCGGCGAGGTAGGCGAGGGGCGTGATCGCATCCTGTCCGTAGATCTCCGCCGTCCAGACGGAGTCGAAGCCGAGCCGCTCGGCGAGCTGCACGCGCTCGACGGGCAGCTGGACCTTCGGGTTCGCCCACGGCAGGGCCAGACCGAGCTTCATTCGAGCCTCCTCGGGCGGGCGCGGCGCCCGCGCATCGCACGCGGCGCAGTATACTCGGCCGCGTGCTGCGCGTTCTGACGCGTCTGCTGGGAGCCGGGGTGCTGTTGCTCCTCGCGCTCGCGCTCGTGGGGGTGGCGTGGGCGGTGGTGCGCGTCGCGTCCTACGAGCAGCAGGAAGCGTTCGAGTCGATGCGCGCCAAGGTGACGGCGCTCGGCACGATGGCGCGCGCCGCCGAGCCGGGTGATCGCCCGAACGTCGTGCTGATCGTCTTCGACGACCTCGGTCGGGGCGATCTCGGCGCCTACCGGGACCAGGCGCCTCCGACCCCGCGGCTCGATCGACTGGCGGCGGAGGGCGCGCTCTTCGAGAGCTACTACTCGCCGATGCCGTACTGCACGCCGGCCCGCGCCGGCCTGCTCACGGGACGTTGGCCGATCCGGAGCGGCCTCACCCAGGTCGTGTTCCCGGAGGGTCATCCCATCGATCGGGTCCAGCGGCTGATGGGCCAGCCCGTCCGCCTGCCCGCCGACGAGATCACGCTCGCGGAGGCGCTCAAGGCGGCGGGCTACGCCACCGCCATGGTCGGCAAGTGGCACCTCGGAGACGCCGCGCCCTCGCTTCCGAACGACCTCGGCTTCGAGCACTACTTCGGCGTGCTGCACAGCAACGACATGGCGCCGCTCCCCCTCTGGCGCGACGACGAGATCGTCGAGGCGCACCCCATCGACCAGCGCCGGCTGACGGAGGCCTACACGGCGGAGGCCGTCGCGTTCGTCGAGGCCGAGCGCAAGCGTCCATTCTTCCTCTACGTGGCCCACACCTTCCCGCACGTGCCCCTGTTCGCCTCCGAAGCGCAGGGCGGGAAGAGCCCGGCGGGGCTCTACGGCGACGTGATCGCCGACCTCGATGCCAGCACCGGAGCGATCCTCGATGCGCTGGAGCGCCGGGGCCTCGCGCGCGACACGCTCGTGCTCGTCACCAGCGACAACGGGCCCTGGTACCAGGGCAGCAGTGGGGACGTTCGCGGTCGCAAGAACGAGGTCTTCGAGGGCGGCATGCGGGTTCCGCTGTTGGCCCGCTGGCCCGGCCGGATTCCCGTCGGACGACGCGTCGCCGACGTCGCCGCCGGCGTCGATCTGTTCCCGACCGTGCTGGCGCGGGCGGGTGTGCCCCTGCCGGACGACCGTGTGATCGATGGCATCGACCTGTGGCCCGCGCTCGGCGCGGGTGAGCCCCTTCCCGAGCGTCCCGTCTACTTCTACCAGGCCGACGGGCTGCTCGCGGTCCGGGTGGGACCCTGGAAGGCCCACCGCCGGCATGGGGTCTACGGCGGCTTCATGGCGGATTGGCCGATCGCGCCCCTGATCCCGAACGGGCCGTGGCTGTTCGATCTCGCTCGCGACCCCGACGAGTCGTACGACGTCGGGGCGAAGCATCCGGCGGAGCTGGAACGGCTGCTGGGCGTCATGCAGCGGTTCGATGACGAGCTGGCCGCGGCGCCCCGCGGCTGGAAGCGCTGAGCCCGCGCCCGCGCGCGCTCAGGCGGGCATCTCCTCGGGCAGCTCGGGCGCCCAGGCGGAGCCGTTGATGTGCGAGCCGCCGTCCACGAAGAGCGTGTTGCCCGTGACGTAGCGGGAGTCCTCGCTGGCCAGGAACAGGGCGGCGCCCCCGATGTCCTCCTCGGGGTCGCCCATCCGCTGCATCGGGTGCTGCGCGAGGATCGCCTGCTCCATGGCCGGGTTGGCCTTCATCACCGCCTGGTAGGCCTCGGTCGCCGCCGCCGGGCAGATCACGTTGCAGAGGATGTTGTGCCGCGCCCACTCCCGCGCCGCGGTGCGCGTGAGCGCGCGGACGGCCTCCTTCGCGGCGTTGTAGTGGACCGTGTACATGTGCGCGTTGACCCCATTGAGGGAGCAGAGGTTGATGATGCGGCCGCCTCCCTGACGCTTCATGGCCGGGAAGGCCGCCTGCATCGACCAGAAGTTCGAGAGGAAGCCCACCCGCAGCGCCTGTTCCATCTCCTCGCTGGTCTTCCATTCGACGCGGCCCATCGGGGGGCCCGCCCAGGCGTTGTTCACCAGCACGTCGAGGCGTCCCCACGCCGTCGAGGCCTCCCTCACCGCAGCGTCGACCTGGCTGCGCTCCCCCACGTCGGTGCGCAGGAAGCGTCCCTCTCCGCCGAGCGCCGCGAGCTCGGCCGCCGTGCGCGCGCCCGTCTCCTCGTTGCGCTCGGCGACCAGCACCCGCGCTCCTTCGCGGGCGAAGCGTCGCGCGATGCCTCGCCCGATCCCCTGACCGGCGCCCGTCACGAGCGCCACGCGCCCCTCCAGTCTTCCCACGGCTGCCCTCCCTGATCGACGCCGTCGCGCGAGCGCCTGATTGACGCCGTCGCGCGAGCGTCAGAGAATCCTACGCGGCGCGCTCCGGCGCCATCACCGGGAGGCGAGGGAAGCCATGGCGGCAAGCGAGGCGAAGCCGAGCGGAGGCCTGAGGCTCGGTGCGGTCTTCCCCACCTGCGAAATCGGCAACGATCCCGCCGCGATCCGCGACTTCGCGCAAGCCGCGGAGGGCCTCGGCTACTCCCATCTGATCGTGTACGACCACGTGCTCGGCGCCGAACACGCCGGCCGCGAGCCGAAGCTCACCGGCCCCTACACCGAGCAGGATCCGTTCCACGAGCCGTTCGTCCTCTACGGCTTTCTCGCGGCCGTGACCACCCGGCTCGAGCTCGCCACCGGCGTCATCATCCTGCCGCAACGGCAGGCTGCCCTCGTCGCCAAGCAGGCGGCCGAGGTGGCCCTGCTCTCGCGGGGCCGCCTTCGGCTCGGCGTGGGCACGGGCTGGAACTGGGTCGAGTACGAGGCGTTGAACGAGTCGTTCGAGTCGCGGGGCAAGCGTCTCGACGAGCAGGTGGAGCTGCTGCGCGCGCTCTGGAGCGGGCGTCCCATCGATTTCGACGGTCGCTTCCATCGCGTCGATCGCGCCGGCATCCTGCCCGCGCCGCCGGCGCCGATCCCGATCTGGTTCGGCGGCTTCACGGCCCCGGCGGTGCGCCGCGCCGCGCGTCTCGGGGACGGTTTCCTGTTCGGGGCCGCGTCGCGCCCGATGCAGAAGTTGTGCGAGGCGCTTCGCAGCGCACTCGTCGAGGCGGATCGGGACCCCGCCGGGTTCGGGATCGAAGCGATCGTCTCCTACAGCGACGGGCCGGAGGCCTGGCGGGCCGCCGCGGAGACCTGGCGGAAGCTCGGAGCCACGCACTTCTCGATGCGCGCCATGAACACCGGCGCCGCCCTGATGGGAGAGACGCCCCCCGGCTTCACCAGCCCGCGCCAGCACATCGAGGCGCTCGAGCCGTTCGCCGCAGCGCTGAGAGGCGCCTGAACCGCGCCTCCGAGAGGGGTCAGAGGTCCTTGGGCTTCTCCGGATCCCAACGCCGCTGATCGCGCAGGAAGCCCGTGATCTCGTCCGCCTCGAGGGGTACGCAGTAGAGGAAGCCCTGGACCTCGTCGCAGCCCAGGTCCCGCAGGGCCTCCAGCTCCTCCACCCGCTCGACCCCCTCGGCCACGGACCGGATGCCGAGGCTCCGCGTCATCGAGATCACGGCGGCGACGATGTTGGCAGAGGTGTTGTCCGAGTCGAGGCCGCTCACGAAGCTGCGATCGAGCTTCACCGCGTCCGGCGAGAGCTGGTGGAGGTAGCTGAGCGAGGAGTAGCCCGTGCCGAAGTCGTCGAGCGAGATGCGGACGCCCATCTGCCGGAGGGTGTGCAGCGGCCGCAAGGAGGTCTCGTCCTGGTGGAGCAGCGTCCCCTCCGTGATCTCGAGCTCGAGGCTTCCGGGGTCGAGCTGGTAGCGCTTGAGGGCCTCCACGACTTCGTTGCAGAACTCGGGCGCCTCGAGCTGGGAGCTCGCCACGTTGACGGCGACGCAGGGCACCGCGTAGCCGGCGTCGCGCCAGAGCCGAAGGCTCTGGAGCGCCTCTTCGAGCACCCAGCGCCCGATGGCGAGGATCTGGCCGCTGCGTTCCGCCACCGGGATGAAGTGGGACGGAGGCACGGTGCCGAGGCTGGGGCTCTTCCAACGGATCAGCGCCTCGAAGGCCGCGGGCTCGGAGCTCGCCAGGTCCACCCGCGGCTGGTAGACCAGGTGGAACTGCCCCTCCGCGATCGCCTCGCGCAGCCCGCGTTCGAGATCGAGGCGCCGCTGTGCCGCGCGGTTCAGCGACGGGTCGAAGAACTGGACCTGGTTCCGCCCCCGCTCCTTCGCGTGGTAGAGCGCCGCGTCGGCGTTCTTCATCAGCGTCTCGGCGTCGTCCGCGTCCTGGGGGAAGAGCGCGACGCCGATGCTGGCGCCGCCGGCCATCGGGCGATCGCTGCCCTCGAGCGAGCGCGTCAGCTGACTGAGCAGGCGCTCGGCAATGGCCTCCGCCACCTCGGGGGAGGGGACCTTGGGCAACAGGACCGCGAACTCGTCGCCGCCGAGGCGGGCGAGGCCCCCCTGCGGGTTCTGCCGGCCCAGCCGTCCCACGACGTCGCTGGCGCGGACGCCGATGCGCAGCCGATCGGCCACGTCGCGCAGCACGGCGTCCCCCGCGGCGTGGCCCAGGGTGTCGTTCACGTTCTTGAAGTGGTCGAGATCCATGTACAGCAACGCCAGCGAGTGTCGGTTCTTTCGAGCCGATGCGATCGCCTGCGCGAGCTGCCGTGCGAAGAGGTGGCGGTTCGCGAGACCCGTGAGCCCGTCGTAGAAGGCCAGCTGGCGCACCGTGCGCTCCGCGCGGCGCCGCTCGGAGACGTCCCGCAGCACCACCAGGCGGGCCCCGCGCACGCGATCGGTGGTGGGCGCCTCGGTGATGCGGACCTCGTAGAACCACGTCGAGCTGTCGTGCAGCAGCGTGATCTCGCCGCTGCGAACCTCGGGGTCCCGAAGCAGCTGCGACAGCTTCGCCCAGTAGACCGCCAGCGCACGTCCGACCCGCCATGGCTCGTCGGGTGCCGCCCGGGCCAGCAACGCCTGGGCATGGGAGTTCGCATACACGACCCGGCGACCGTCATCGATCAGGGCGATCGCGTCACCGAGCGCGTCGAATACGGTGCCCTGCATCCGCGTGAGCAGGGACTCGAGCGGATCCGGGCGCAGCGTGAAGTAGAAACCGGGCGCGGCGAACGCCATGCCGAGCGCCGCGCACGGGAGCGTCTCCAGCTCCGGAACCAGCAGGCGGGCGGCGAAGCCGACCGCCGGTGCGACCAGACCCAGCGCGACCGCCGTCGCCTCGCGAGCGTAGGCAGGCCAGACGCCGCGGTAGGCCCGCGCGAGGAGACCGCCGGCGATCGCCACACAGGCCAGCGTGTGCAGCCCCTGCGCCCACACCCAGGCGCCGTATTGGAGTCTCGGCGCCGAGAGGACGCCGTACGTGACCCAACCCGCCCGCTCCCACAACAGGCCCTGCGGGTGATTCGTGAGCAGGAGCGCGGCACTCACGACCGGAACTGCGAGCACGGCGACCCGGAGTCGCCAGCCGTCCCAATGCGCCAGGCGCGCGGCATGCAGGCTGGTCCAGAGCAGGGCGGGACCGAGCGCGATCAGGGCAAGGTGCGCGGCCCGGGTCGCCCAGAGGCTGTGGTCGTTCGCGGGAAGGACCAGCGCGACCGCCTCCGCCAGCAGCCACAGCACCAGGCTGCCGAGCAGCGCGAGGGCCGGGGTGCGGCCCTCGCCGCGCCCGACCAGGAGGGCGCCCAGGCTGCTCGAGGGCAGGGCGCGGCGGAGACGGATCGCGAGCAAGGAAAGCAGCAGGGCGCCGCCGATCAGCAGCGCCGGGATCGCCAGCCAGTCGTTGGGGTCGAAGGACGGCACGCGGCTTCGCCCTGCATCGGCGGGCCGCGCCCTGCTCTCAAGTGCGGGGGCTCAGGCCCGGCGCCCCAAGGGTGGGGGCTCAGGCCCGGCGCGTGGCCTCGGCGAGCTGGTCGGGCGACCAGATGTCCTGGTCCTGTCCATGGCAGCCCTTCCCGAAGTCCCAGCGGGTGAAGCTCATCCAGGCAAACAGGCCGGGGCTGGCCTGGTGGGCGAGCCGGCTGCGCGTGGTGCCGATCGCCGCGAGCCGGCGGCCGAGCGCGTCCTCGGCTTCGATCTCCACCCGGGTCGGCCAGCCCGCCGGGCTCCGCTCCACCTCGCGCCGGCCGCCCACCAGGGGCGCGCGTTCGCCATCGCGCTGGAGGAAGCCGGCCGCGATGCGATCCTCGGCGCCGACCCGGAAGCCGATGGCGAGGAAGGCGTCGTCCGGGCCCGCGATTCCGTAGCTGTAGCTGCCGCGCGTACTCCGGTCGTCCGCGCGCGGCCCCCAGCTGCGGTCGTGCATGTCGAGGCCGCGCACCTCGCGCCGTACGCCGTGGAGGGTCACGTGTCCGGCGAAGCGACAGGGTTGATCGAGGTGGCCCCGGCCGTCTTCCACGCCGAGCTCGTGCGGCGGCATCAGGGCTTCGTAATCGAGCTCGATCACGAGCTGCGAGCCGTCCTGGTAGCTGACGTGGTAGCGCTCCTGCGGCGCCGTGGTGCGAACGCGCAGCCCGCCGAGGGAGAGGTCGTCGAGATCGCCGGTCGGAAAGGGCAGGTGCCAGTGGGCGCGGTGGTAGGGCACCTGCCAGGGGGCTTCGGCGTGCTCGTCCCACACCGCCACACACAGCGCGGCGACGCCGAGATTCTTCCGGAACAGCGGGTAGAACGTGCCGGCCAGACCTGCGTCCGGGTCCCCGAAGGAGAACCAGCACGTCTCGGTCCACCACGGGTCCGAGGAGGTCGGGGGATGGAAGCGATCGGGGTGCGTCACGACTCCGCCCGCGACTCGCTCCCCGCGATCGACCCACCCGTGAGCGGGAGGAGCGGCTTGCTGCCGAGCGGGGTCAGGAAGGGCCAGAGCACGAGGCGCCGCGCTCCCGAATCCGCGAAGAAGCGGATCCAGCGCTCGTCGTCCTCCGGGTCGTCCTTGTGAAGCGCGGCGTCGAGGGCCTCCCGGACCCGTCCCGGCGCCGGGTGCTGCCCGAGCGTCCTTGCCGCCGCCTCCCGCTCCGCCTCGCGGAGGGCCGGGCCGAGGCGGTCGCTGGCCTCGAGGTGCAGCAGGAGCAGGCCGAGCCCGCTGGCGCGACGGCGGAGGGCGGCGGGGAGCGCGGGCATCAGCGTCCCCGCGAGCTCCGCCTGCAGCGAGGCGAAGACCTCGCTGGCCTCGCTGGCGCGCGCTTCGGGTGCGGGCGGGGGGGGCGCCAGCGCGAGCCCCGCCAGCTCGGCCAGGGCACGCGGCAGCAGCGCCTCGAGCAGCGCAGAGATCGAGAAGTAGACCGTGCGATCGAGGGAGGCCGCGCCCGAGTCGAGCGCGGCATGACAGGACACCAGCATGCGAACCATCACCAGCGCCCGATACCAGGCGATGCGCTCGGGGACGACACGCAGCCCGGTGGCGCGTGACCAGCGTCGGAGCTGCGCCGGGAACTCTCCGATGCCCTCGTGCAGGTGATGACCGCGGAACGAGAGCCACGCCAGATCGTCGAGGGGATCACCGAGATGTGCGAACTCCCAATCGAGGAGCGTCGTCACACGACCGCCCTCGTGGAGGAAGTTCCCCGGGCCCACGTCGCCGTGACAGAGCGCGATGCGTTCCGCCTCGTGCGGCGCGTGCCGCTCGAGCCAGGCGAAGGCGAAGCGGACCAGCGGCGCGGGGCGGGTCACGCGCTTCTCGTAGACGCCGCGCCAGAGCGCGAGCTCGGGAGCGGCCGGGTCCTCGCGGCGGGGCTGCGCGAAGCCGGGCAGGGAGAGCGTCGCCGGGTCGATGCGGTGCACGGCGGCGAGCGCGTCCACGTAGCGGTCCATCACCTGCGCCCGCGCCTCGGGCGCGAGCGCGTCGAGCGCCTCCGCCC
>JBFIYM010000019.1:0-35089 GCA_041605395.1 Myxococcota bacterium
AGCGACCTCGGCTAGGGAACCTCTGCAGAACGCGCGCACGCTCCCCGGGCCACGAGGACCGGTGGAGTCCGGTCCTACGGAGGCGAAGGCAGGCCCTACGGACAGCCCGGCCTTTGGCAGCTCCGACCGCTGGCGTCCCCGCCCGCGGCTCGGAGCGGAAGGCAGGGCATGGATCCACCGCGACCCGCCGAGTCCGGAGGAGGAGCCGGTCCACCGGTCCCGGGCACAGCGGCCGCACGAGGACTTGTGCAGAGGCTCCCTAGGCCTCGAGCGCCGGCCGCCCGACCGGCGCGAACGCGCTACCCAACCGGGTGGGCCCGGAGGGAGGCAGATGAGGCTCGAGGGCAAGGTCGCCATCGTCACGGGCGCTGCGCGCGGCATCGGAGCGGGCATCGCACGCTGCCTCGCCGCAGAGGGGGCGGCGGTCGGCATCGTCGACCTCGACGGGGCCGAGGCCGAGAGCACCGCGAAGGCCCTCGGCGGGCGCGCGCTCGGCCTGGCCGCCGACTGCTCGGAGGCTGCCGCGATCGAGGCGGCGACCGAGCGCATCGCCCGGGAGCTCGGCGGCCTCGACGTCTTCGTGAACAACGCGGGCGCGGGCACCGGGGTGATCCGGCCCGAGGAGATCCCGAGCGGGCCGGGCCTGGAGAACCTGCCCCAGGCTTCCTGGGACGCGCAGCTCGCCAACAACCTGCGCACCACCTTCGCAGGCGCGAAGGCGGCGATTCCGCGCCTTCGCGCTCGCGGCGGTGGCGTCATCGTGAACATCGCCTCCATCGCAGCGCTCACGCCGACGCCCCAGCTCGCCGCCTACGGCGCAGCCAAGGCGGGCGTGGTGCACCTCACACGGTCCCTCGCACTCGAGCTCGGGCCGTCGAACATCCGCGTGAACGCCATCTGCCCGGGCTTCCTGTGGACCCGCGCCTGGGAGGGGCTGGCGACCGCCATGAAGCTCACGCAGCCGGAGCTCCGCGAGCTCGAGCCTCGCGACATCTTCCTCGCGGCGGTGGCGCGGTCGACGCCGCTCGGCCGCGAGCAGACGCCCGAGGACATCGGCAAGCTGGTCTGCTTCCTGGCCAGTGACGACGCGATCAACATCACGGGCCAGGAGATCAAGGTCGACGGCGGCATCACGCTCAGGACGGGAGCGTCCTGAGCGGCCTTCAGGAGACGGGAATGGCGCGCACCCACGACCACGAGATCGTCTCGATCTATCCGTTCAGCGACGACGAGGTCGATGCGCTGCTGGATCACTCGGCCGAGTGCGTGCTGATGTGGGCGACCAAGGACGGCTGGCCCGTCGGCGTGACCCACACCTTCGTCTGGCACGAGGGCAAGGTCTGGCTCACGTTCGCCGCACATCGCCACCGCGCCGCCGCGATCCGGCGCGACCCCCGCGTCTCGGTGAACGTCAGCAGCGCCGGCTATCCGGCCGGCGCGCCCTCCGACCTGCCGCAGGGTGCCATCACCCTGAAGGGCCGCGCCGCCTTCTTCGACGACGACGAGACCAAGCGCTGGTTCTACACGGCGCTCTCGCGGAAGCTGTTCCCGAACAGCGACCAGGGCGAGCAGTTCTTCTACTCGCTGCTCGACTCGCCGCTGCGCACGATCCTCGCGATCACGCCCGAGAAGAAGATCATGTACAACGCCCGGACGGCGAACAAGCACATGTTCGGGAAGATCGAGGAAGACGAGCTCGGCACGCGCCTCAGCAGCGACGCCGAGCGCATGAACCGCGAGCGGGCGCGCCGGGGGCTTCCGCCGCGGTGAGCCCGAACGCAGGTCGGCTCGAAGGCAAGGTCGCGGTCGTGACGGGCGCGGCATCCGGGATCGGCGCCGAGACCGCGCGGACCTTCGTGGCGAACGGCGCCCGCGTGGTCGCCGCCGACCTCCAGGACGCGCCCGGCCGTGCGCTCGCCGGCGAGCTCGGGGACTCCGCGCGCTTCGCGCACTGCGACGTCACCCGGGAGGGCGACGTCGCCGCGATCGTGGACCTGGCGCTGGCCGAGTTCGGCCAGCTCGACGTGATGGTGAACAACGCCGGCATCGTCGGCGCCGTCGGCCCCATCGCTTCGACGGCGGCCGACGCCTTCGACGCCACCCTCGCCGTGCTGCTGCGCGGCGTCTTCCTCGGCATGAAGCACGCCGCCCGCGTGATGGTGCCGCGCCGGACCGGCGTGATCCTCTCGCTCGCGAGCACGGCCGGCGTGGTCGGCGGGCTCGGCCCACACGCCTACACGGCCGCGAAGCACGGCGTCGTCGGGCTCACGAAGTCGGTCGCGTCGGAGCTCGCGCCGCACGGCATCCGCGTGAACGCCGTCGCCCCGGGCATGACGGCCACCGCCATGACCTCCGCGGTGATGGCCGGCGACCCCGCGAACGTCGAGCAGGCTGCACGCGCCATCGCGAAGCGGACGGCGCTCGGGATCGCGGGGGAGCCCCGCGACATCGCGCACGCGCTCCTCTACCTCGCGAGCGACGAGGCCCGCTACGTCACCGCGCACACGCTGGTGGTGGACTCCGGAGAGACCAGCGCGATCGGGCGCACGCCCTTCCACGACGCACCGAGCGAGGTGATCCGCGAGGCGGGCCGGCGCGAGCGCTGAACCGGGCTGTGGCAGACTGTCCGCAGCCACGAACACACGAGGGACGACCCATGGGCAGGTGGAGCCGAGAAGAGCTCGAGCAGGCGTTCGAGACCTACCAGCAGACCGCGCTCGAGGCGGGCACGTCGGGCGACTGGCGGGCCTGGGCGGACCTCTTCACCGAGGACGCCACCTACATCGAGCACCTGTACGGCACGCTCGGCGGCCGCGAGGCGATCTACCGCTGGATCCAGGGCACGATGGGCAAGTTCCGCGACATGCAGTTCTTCCCGATCGAGTGGTACGTCATCGACGAGGAGCGCGGCTGGATCGTCGCGCAGGTGTGGAACCGCATGGTCGACCCGGGCGACGGCAGCCTCCACCAGCAGTACAACTTCACGCTGCTCAAGTATGCCGGGAACGGCAAGTTCTCCTACGAAGAGGACATCTACAATCCGACCCACTTCCAGACCATGATCCAGGGCTGGAACCAGCGGAAGCGCGAGCTCGCGGAGAAGCGGGCCGGGGGCGAGCGCTAGGGTCGGCCCGACGGGCCGGTTCAGCGGCCGTAGCCGCCGCCCAGGTGGTCGTACGGGTCGGTGTTCTCGCGGAGCGCTTCGTCGTATCGCTTGTGCTCGATGAGACGCTCGAGGCCGCCCGCCACCGCATCGAAGAAGTCGCGCGCGGAGAGGATGCCGACGGGCTTCTCGCCGTCGACGACCGGCAGATGGCGGACGCCGCGGTCGCGCAGGGTCTCCGCGCACTGCCGGAGCGACGCGTCGAGCGCCACGCTCACCACCGGCTGCGTGGCAACGGTGCCGATCTGCGTGCTCGCCGGATCGCGACCCTCTGCGACCACCCGCGTCAGGACGTCCCGCTCGGTCACGATGCCGGTCAACCGCGCGCCTTCGACCACCAGCACCGCACCCACCTTGGCCTCCTGCATGCGGCGTGCTGCATCGGCGACGCTCGTTGCGGCCCCTGCGGTGACGAGCTCCTGCTTCATCAAGGTCTCGACGGAGAGCACTGCGGACCTCGCTTCGTCGTGGGCGGTGAAACGACCGTTTCAGGAGTAGCGCACGCCGGCCGCTCCCGCCCGGACGTCGGCTGGACGACACCGCAGCCTCAGCTCGGGGCGGCCGCCAGGTCGGCTGCGAGGAAGGCGTCGCCGAGCTCGCGCTGGCCGTCGAGGCTCCGGACGGCGCGGCCCACCTCGAAGAGGAGGTTCCGACTGAAGACGACGCGCCCGACGTGGCGCGCGCTGCACAGCTCGAGCGCGGCCTCGGCCATCACCTCGAGCGGCTCGACCATGTCGGGATTCTTGCGCGCGATGTCCCGCACGTAGGCGGCGCCCTCGGTGAGCACGATCGCGACCGGCCCCATCGCGTTCACGAAGATGCCGTGCTCGGCCACCTCGTGCGCCAGCGCCTCCGTGTAGCGGTCGAGGGCGGCCTTCGAGGCCCCGTAGGGCCCGATGATCCACGCGGCCTGCTTCGAGTCGCGATAGGGCACGACGGGCTGGAACGAGGTGGCGCTGCTGATGTTGAGGATCCAGCCGCTGCCGCGCTGCCTCATGCCCGGGATCGCCTGCTGCGCGAGGTCGACGGGCGCGTTCACGTTGAGCTCGAACATGAAGCGGCGCTCTTCGAGGGTGGACTCGCTCGGGAGGCGCATGCGCGCGCCGGCGGCGTTGTTCACGAGCACGTCGATCGGCCCGAAGTCCCGACCCGCGCGCAGCACGAGGTCGCTGCGCGCCTCGGCGTCCGCCAGGTCGGCCACGACGGCCGCCGCCTTGCCGCCGGCGGCCTGGATCTCCGCGACGGCCTCCTCGAGGGTGCCGGCGAGCTTGCCGTGCGGGCCCAGGCGCGACGCGTTCAGCACCACCGCCGCACCCTCGGCCGCGAAGCGGCGCGCGATGGCGCGGCCGATGCCGCGACTCGCGCCCGTCACCAGCGCCACCCTGCCGTCGAGCGCTCCCATGCTTCGGCTCTTCCCGCTGGCGTCACCCGCCCTCGTTCGCGAACGCGACCGTAGCCCAGGCTTCGGCTGATTATTTGTCTATAAAAAACCTTGACAAGATGGATACACGGCCTACGATCTTGGGGTTCCGAGACGGAGGAAGAACGCATGGCGCAGATCCGAAAGCAGGTTCCCGAGTGGTGTGGCAAGGCCTTCCACCGCGGCAAGGAGATCCAGCTCTCGAGCGCGGAGCTCCGCGGCAAGTGGTACGTGCTCTACTGGTACCCGCTCGACTTCACCTTCGTGTGCCCGACCGAGATCCAGGGCTTCCAGGCCCTGCTCGACGACTTCCAGGCCGAGGGCTGCGACGTCGTCGGCGTCAGCACCGATTCCTTCTTCAGTCACCAGAGCTGGTTCCAGGATCGGGAGATCTTCGCGGACGAGATCACGCACCCCGTGATCGCGGATACCAACCACCGCCTGAGCCGCGCGTTCGACGTCCTCGACGAGGACCAGGGGGTCGCCTTCCGGGCGACCGCGATCGTCGACGACGAGGGTGTGCTGCGCTCCATCAGCGTGAACGACCTGGGTGCCGGCCGGAGCCCCGCCGAGGTGCTCCGGACGCTCCAGGCGCTCAAGAGCGGGGGCCTGTGCGCCGCGGACTGGAAGAAGGGCGATGCCTTCGTCGGCTGAGCGGATCCCGCTGGCGCCGCACCCGAAGGCTGCCGCACCCCGGATCGTGGACCGTTCGCGCATCCCGTCGGGCCGCGCCGAGCGCATCGCGAGGATGGGGTGGCTCGCCGGGCGGGTCGCCCTCGGAGCCGCGGCCGAAGGTGCCCGGCGGCTCGGCGGGGCGGAGCCCCGGACGGGGCACGTCCTGCTGACGGAGGCGAACGCGCGCCGCATCGCGAGCTCGCTCTCCTCGATGCGTGGCGCGGCGATGAAGCTCGGTCAGCTCCTCTCGCTCGAGGCGGAGGACCTGCTTCCGCCGGAGGCTGCCGCCGTCCTCGCCACGCTTCGCGACGCGGCCGACGCGATGCCGTCCACGCAGCTGCGGGGTGCGCTGCGCGAGGCCTGGGGCAGCGGCTGGGAGTCGCGCTTCCGACACTTCGACTTCGAGCCGATTGCCGCGGCATCGATCGGCCAGGTGCACACCGCGACGACCACCGACGGCCGCGAGCTCGCCCTCAAGATCCAGTACCCGGGGGTGGCGCGAAGCATCGACAGTGACGTCGACAATCTGGCGACGGCGCTTCGCATGGCCCGGATCCTGCCTGGGGAGGTCGACTTCGAGCCCCTGATCACCGAGGCGAAGCGCCAGCTTCGCGACGAAGCGGACTACCGGACGGAGGCGCGGCATCTGCGCCGCTACGCCGACCTGCTGGCCGACGAGCCGGACGTCGTCGTGCCGGCCGTGCACGGCGACCTCACGACCCGCTCGATCCTGGCGATGGATCGGCTCCACGGCGTCCCGCTCGAGGACCTGTGCAGCCCGGAATACTCCGACGCGGAGCGGGATCGCGCGGCGACTCTGCTGCTGCGGCTCGTGCTGCGGGAGTTCTTCGAGTTCCACTTCGTCCAATCCGACCCCAACTTCGCCAACTACCTGAGGCTTCGTGACGGGCGCATCGGCCTGATCGACCTCGGCGCCGGCTACGCGGCACCGCCGGCCCTGTGCCGGCTCTACGCCCGGCTCTTCCGCGCGGCCCTCCACGGGGACCGCAGCGAGCTCCGCGCCACCGCGACGGAGATCGGCTTCCTCGGCTCGGACGATTCCACGCCGGGCGCGACGGCGCTCCTCGATCTGATCTGGCTTGCCACCGAGCCGTTTCGGCACGAAGGCCCCTACGAGTTCGGCCGCTCGGACCTGCCGGCCCGCGCACGCGAGGGCTCCATGGCGCTCGTGTTCGAGCACGGCTTCTGGCGACCCCCGCCGCCCGAGACGTTGTTCCTGCAGCGCAAGCTCGGGGGAACGCTTCTGCTCTGTACGCGTCTTCGGGCGCGCGTGAACGCGCGCGAGCTTCTCGAAGAGGCGTTGGACGTCGAGCGTGGCGAACGGCTCGCCGCTTCTTGACGTTCTTCCAAAGAAGGAGAGATCGAGATGAGTGACAATGAAAAAGTCGTGGAGTCGCTGTCCCACCTGCTGGCCGACAGCTACACGCTCTACTTGAAGAGCCACAACTATCACTGGAACGTCACGGGCCCGATGTTCACGACGCTCCATACGCTCTTCGAGACCCAGTACACGGACCTCGCCCTGGCGGTGGACGAGATCGCCGAGCGGATTCGGGCGCTCGGCGCGCGTGCCCCGGGCAGCTACACCGAGTTCAACCGATTGGCATCCGTCAAGGAAGCCACCGGCGAGCCTTCGGCGCGCGAGATGATCGAGGACCTGGCCGCAGACCAGGCCAGCGTGGTGAAGGCGGCCAAGCGGCTCGTCGCGGCCGCCGAGAAGGCGGACGACTCGGCGAGCGCCGACCTCGGGACCCGTCGCATCGAAGTCCACCAGAAGAACGCCTGGATGCTGCGCAGTCACCTCGAGTAGCGGGCGGGATTCGGGGGGCGGCCGACGCCTCCGGACGTGGGATGCGTTCAGCCACCGGACAGCAGCGTGATGCGGCCTTGACGCCGGAGCGCATCCAGCGAGCTGACGGTCGGCCAGAGCAGTTCGCGCGCCGCCTGGTCCGCACGTCGCAGCGCGCCAGGCAACCGGCGCCAGAGCGGCTGCGCGTCGAGCTGTGCCATCACGAGCTCGAACACCGCCTCCTTCGCGGCAGCGAGGGAGGGGCCGGCGAGCACGCGCTCCCCGACCGCGAGGAAGCAGGTGAGGTCGCCGAACGAGATCAGCGTCGGCTTGCCGGAGGGTCGGAATGGGGTGAGCTGCCGGCCCGTCAGCAGGCGCTCGGCGTTCCGCGCCGCGCAGACCCCCATGTCGAGGGCGTGATAGCCCTGCTTCGGGATCGGCGTCGGAAGCTCCGCCGCGTCGCCGGCGACGAAGATCTCGCGGTGTCCCTTGGACTGCAGCGTGACGTCGACCGGCGCCCAGGCGTCCTCCGGCGCGAGGCCGCTCGCCGCGAGCAGCGGGGGCGCCGCCGGCCCCCCGGTCCAGATCGTGAGGTCCGACGGCAGCGCAGTGCCGTGCTGCAGGACCACGGCTTTGGGCCCGACGCGCTCGACCCGGGAGTCCATCACGAACTCGACGGGATGGGGAGCACACAGCTCCCGCAGGTGCGCGTCGATGGCGGGGGACGTCTCTGCCAGGAGGCGTTCGCCGGTGTCGACGACCGTCACGTGCAGGCCGCGGTCCCGATAGCGGCGCAGGATCTCGCCGAGCGCCTCGACCCCCTCGAGGCCGCCCCCGACGACCACCACCCGGGCGGGCCGCTTGCGAGCGGCCAATCGGGCCAGACGCCGGCCGATGCGGTCGCACTGGTCGACGGACTTGAAGGGGAACGCGTGCTCCGAGACCCCCTTCACCGCACCGGTCGCGTCCACGCCGCCGCACCCCACGATCAGGGCGTCGTACCCGAGCGCGGTGCGACGCCGCTTCGTCGTGACGGTGCGCGCCACCGGATCGATCTCCGTCACCGTGTCGCGCAGGAAGCGGTGGCCCAGGCGCCGGACGTTGCGGTCGAGGGGCAGGCGCAGCAGCTCCGGGGTCTTCACCCCCGAGATCAGCTCGTGGATGTTGGGCAGGAACTCGAACCACCGGCTGCGATCGACGAGCGTCACCTCGTAGCGGTCGGGGTCGAGCTCCTGCGCCGCGGCGAGGCCCGCGAAGCCGCCCCCCAGGACGAGCACCCGCTCGCGGCGGGTCGATCTGCGCTTCAAGCCGCGCCCTCCATCCGCTCCCGGTAGTCCCAGGACACGAGCGTCCGCGGCTCGATCGAGATCGCCGTCTCGCTCTCGACGCGGGACAGCAGGAAGCGAGCGAGCTTCGAGTCCGTATTCCCGAGGTAGCGATCGATGAGGACCCGAAGCACCTCCTCGCCGCGGTCGTCGTGCAGCGTGGCGATTCCGGTTCCCCGAACGCCGAAGTACGGAGGCGATTCCACCGACACCTCGAAGGCGCAGCGCGCATCGCCCCGAAGCAAGGAGACGACGCTCGCTCCCCGCTGGGTCGCACACCAGAGCCTGCCCTCCTGCGGAACGAACCAGAGGGAGACCAGCACCGGGTGGCCGGATACTCCGTTGCAGGCGAGCTGGACGGGAATCCGGGCCTCCCGGAGGAAGTGCTGGACCTGATCGGTCGACCACGGGCCCTTGGGCGTCACGGGTGCCTCATCGGTTGCTCGGTCTCCCACGGTCCGTCAATCGCATGGATCGAGGCGCAGCGTCACGGTCTGCGGCGACGGCCCGTCGCCGAACAGGCCGATCGCCCGGCCGAGCCGCTGCACCGCGTACTTCTCGTCCCGGAGCTGGAAGGTGCGCTCGTTGTCGGCGGGATCCTCGGAGAGCCGGGGGACGACGCACGTGACTTCGCCCGCACGCAGCAGCTCGAGGCGCGCGCCGTCGAGCCCGTGCTCCTCGGCCTTCGCGCGCGGCATCGAGACCCACGCCACGCCGTCGTGGTCCGCGATCCAGAGGCGCAGGTTCGCGGGCGCTCCGCTGGAATCGGTCGCGCGCAACACCACCACCTCCTCGAGCTCGGCCAGCGTGGCGTAGAGGGCGAAGAAGAGCACGACGGGGGCCGCGACGAGCAGGCCGATGCGCGGGAGCCGCGTTCGGAGCCACGGCAGCAGCAGCAACGCCCCGATCGCGAGCGCGAGCACGCCGGCGCGGAGGTTGCCCTGCTCGGGCATCTGGTAGGGGCCCGCGTGCTGGAGGCGGATCGCGAAGACGGAGACGCCGACGGCGAGCATCAGCCAGCCGACGGCGGTTGCGGTGCGGGCCAGGGGCGCCGGTTCGGACATCGCGATACACCTCCCGGCTCCGAAGTCAGCGCCGAGGGCTGACCGGGAGCCGGGGGGAGCATACTCGCTGATGACGACTGCGGAGGACCTGGATCCCGAGGCGCTGCTCGAGGAGGCGGCGCGCCGCAGCGGCGGGCTCCGCGACCTCGGCCCGGGCCCCTTCCTCGAGCCGATGGGCCGGTTCGTTTCCTCGCTCGAGCGCGAGGCGCAGCTGAATGCGATCGGGTGCGCGATCGCGCGGGAGCGCATCCTCGGTCACACGGTGAGCCGCCTCCAGTACGTGGAGGACCGGAAGCGCTTTCCGGAGATCGCCCGACAGGAGATCACGCGGCCGGTCTTCATCATCGGGCTGCCGCGCACGGGCACCACGATGCTGCACGACATCCTCGCGCAGGACCCGGCCAACCGGGTGCCGATGACGTGGGAGGCGATGTTCCCGTCGCCGCCCCCGGAGACGGCCCGCTTCGAGACGGACCCGCGCATCGACGCCTGCGAGGCCACCTTCCCGCCCGTCGAAGCGATGATCCCGGGCTTCAAGGCCATGCACCCCATGGGCGCACGTCTCTCGCAGGAGTGCGTCACGCTGATGGGCGAGGCGATGTGCACACCGCTGTTCCACAACCAGTTCCGGGTCCCGAGCTACCAGGACTGGGTGGACGGCGAGGCCGACTTCCAGCACGTCTACGCCTTCCACCGGAAGCAGCTCCAGCACCTCCAGTCGCGCCACGCGCTCGATCGTTGGGTCCTGAAGACCGGCGCGCACATGTGGGGGCTCGAGCACCTGCTGGTCACCTACCCCGACGCGCGCATCGTGTTCACGCACCGCGATCCGGTCGAGTCGATGACCTCGTACGCGAGCCTGACCTCGCTGGTGCGCTCGATGGGGTCCGACTCCGTCGACCGCCGGGAGGTCGCGAGCGACTGGACCGCACGCCTGCGGCGGGCCGTCGACCACGCGCTCGAGGTCCGCGAGGCGGGCCCCTACCCCGACGCCGTGTTCTACGACGTGCAGTTCGCGGACTTCGTCGCGGACCAGTTCGCCGTGGTCGAGGCCATCTACGACGCCTTCGGTCTGCCCATGAGCAGCGAGGGCGAGCGGCGCATGCGCGCCTTCGTGGCGCACAACCCGAAGGGGAAGCACGGCGTCCACCGTTACAGCCCCGAGGAGTACGGCGTCGACCCGGGCGCAGTCCGACGCGAGTTCCAGGGCTACATCGAGCGCTTCGGGCTGCGCGACGACTGAGCCCGCGCTAGGGCTGACCTCGCGCGGCCGCCTCCGTCCTCCGATGCCTGCGATAGATCTCGCGCACCCAGGCCGCGCCCGGATGGTCGCTCCAACGCGCGCGCCAGGCGCGGTTCTTCTCCGTCGCGGCGTCGACGGGGCCGCCCCACTCGCTGACGTCGACGCAGGGCATGAGCAGCGCGGCGCAGGTCAGGTCGGCGATCGTGAAGCGGTCGCCGACGAGGTAGCCCTCGGGCCCGGGCGTCTTCGCCACGAAGTCGAACGCATCGCGCGTGATCTCGCGGGCGCGTGCCGCGTTCTCGGCGTCGATGCCCATGCTGCTTCGCATGATCCGCCCGATCATCGGGAAGGCGGCGCGGTAGGCGGCGCGCGCCAACCGGCTCTGATCGTGGCAGAAGGCGTCGATTGCGTAGTCGGCCTCCATCACCTCGAAGAACTTGGCGAGCCGCACGGCGGGGCCGACCTCGGCGTCGAAGCGACCGACGATCCCGAGTGCGCGCTCGCGCAGGGCCGCGTCGGCCGGCAGCAGGGCGGGCTCGGGAAAGCGCTGCTCGAGGTGCTCCAGGATCGCGGTCGAGCCGGGGATCACGCGGCCGTCTTCGCGGAGCACCGGCGTCTCCGTCCCGCCGGTGAGCTTCTTGACCGTGAGCATGTGCGGGCCCGGCATCAGCGAGATGCGCTCGTGGGCCACGTGCTTCCAGTCGAGGCCCCAGCGCGCCTTCTCGTTGAAATGGGAGCCGGGGAACTGGAACAGCTCGATGCTGGCCATGGGAGCCCCTTCCTTGCCGGGGCCGCCTGCCCCGACCGCCACAGGGTGGCCCGCCGGGGTCCGTTCGGCATCCCTCGGCGTTCGGGCCCGGATTCTCGCGGCACGTCGGCAGCCCGGCAGCGCTTTCCCCGGTCCCGGCCGGCGGGTGTACGATGCGTTCGGGGGGGGAAGGAGTCCCCCATGGCGTGGACGGTCCGAGACATCCCCGACCAGCGCGGCCGCGTGGCGGTGGTCACCGGCGCGAACGGTGGCCTCGGCCTCGAGACGGCGCGTGCGCTCGCCGGCGCCGGCGCCCACGTCGTGATGGCGGCGCGCTCCCCCGAGAAGACGGCGTCGGCGGAGCAGAGCATCCGTGCCTCGCATCCCCAGGCCGACCTCGAGGTCGTCCCGCTCGACCTCGGCTCGCTGGCCTCGGTGCGACAGTGCGCGGAGAAGATCCGCTCCGCGCACCAGCGCATCGACGTCCTGGTCAACAACGCCGGGGTCATGGCCATCCCGCGCCGCGAGACCGCCGACGGCTTCGAGATGCAGCTCGGCGTGAATCACCTCGGGCACTTCGCGCTCACAGCCCATTTGCTGCCGGCCCTGCTCGCCGCGCCGGCCGCGCGCGTAGTGAGCGTGACCAGCACGGCCCACCACATGGGGCGGGCCATCGACCCCGAGGATCCGCACCTCACCAAGGGCTACGGCGAGTGGAAGGCCTACGGCCAGTCGAAGCTCGCGAACTACCACTTCGCGCTCGGTCTCCAGCAGCGCTTCGAGGCGGCGGGGGTGCCGGCCGCGAGCCTGGTCGCGCACCCCGGCCTCTCCGACACCGACCTCCAGGCGACGAGCGTGCGAGAGACCGAGGGCGGCTTCGTACAGCGCTTCTTCCACACGCTGGCGGCGCGGACGGGCATGTCCGCGGCCGACGGTGCGCTGCCGCAGCTGCGCGCGGCGACCGACCCCGCCGCGAAGGGCGGCGAGTTCTACGCGCCGCGCTTCGTGAACAACGGCCCGCCGGTGCGGCGCCCGGTGCTGCGGCCCGGGCGGGGACGCGCGATCGACGTGCTCTGGGAGGTCTCCGAGCGCGAGACGGGCGTCACGCTCCGCGTCTGAGCGGACGCGCGGCGCGCGTCACTCGTAGAGGAACTCCTCCGCGTCGAGGTCGATCGCGGGGATGTCCTTCTTCTCGGCCCAGTAGTCCTGCGTGTGCTGCCACTCGGGCTTGTCGCCACGCTTCGGCAGCAGGTGCATCGAGCGCTGGAGATAGCCCGGGTTGAAGTTGTCGGGGTCGATCCAGGGCAGCAGCTCCATGTCCCGGTCCTCTTTCCGGAGCCGGACCCAGACCCGTTTCGCTCCCTTCTCGTCCATGTGGTGGAGCAGGCGGCACACGAAGTCGGAGAGCAGGTCCGCGCGCAGGGTCCAGCTGGCCCGGAAGTAGCCGAACACCCAGAGCAGGTTCGGCACGTCGGTGAACATCATCCCGCGGTAGGTCACCGTTTCGTGGAGATCCAGCGGCTTGCCGTCGATGCTGAAGCGGATGTCGCCGAGGATGCTGATGTTGAAGCCCGTGGCCGTGACGATGATGTCGGCCTCGAGCTCCCTGCCCGACTTCAAGAGCACGCCCTTCTTCGTGAAGCGGTCGATCTCGTCGGTCACGACCGAGGCCTTCCCGTCGCGCACGCCCTTCAGCAGGTCGCCGTCCGGCAGGAAGGCGAGGCGCTGCTGCCAGGGCCGGTACTTCGGGGTGAAGTGCTCGCGGACCGTCTCCTCCGGCAGGTACTCGCGCACGGCCTTGATCAGCTCGGCCTTCGCGAACTCCCCCTGCTCGCGGCAGAGCTTGGTGATCATCAGCTGGTCCTGGAGGATCTTGCGCCGCACGATCTCGTGGATCCAGCTCTCGTCGATCTCGAGCGAGCGCAGCAGGTCGGCCAGCTCGTTCTGGTTCGGCGACGGGAAGAAGTACGTCGGTGAGCGCTGCAGCATGGTCACGTGGCGTGCTTCGTCCGCGATGTTCGGGACGACCGTCGCCGCGGTGGCGCCCGAGCCGATCACGAGCACGTTCTTGTCGGCGTAGTCGAGATCCTCGGGCCAGGTCTGGGGGTGGACGATGCTGCCCTCGTACTCGTCCATGGCCTCCCACTCGGGGGTGTAGCCCTCGGCGTGGCGGTAGTAGCCCTGGCACATCCACAGGAAGCGCGTCGTGAAGCGGGCGCGTTCACCGGTATCGGTGCGCTTCGCCACGATCGTCCACTGGTTCGTCTCGCTCGACCAGCTCGCGGTCTCGATCCGGTGGCGGTAGCGGATGTGTCGGGCGAGATCGTTCTCCTCGATCACCTCGCCCATGTACTTGAGGATCTCGGGCGCGGTTGCGATCGGCGGCCCGGTCCAGGGCTTGAAGCGGTAGCCGAAGGTGTAGAGGTCGCTGTCGGAGCGGATGCCCGGGTAGCGGTGGGTCCACCAGGTGCCGCCGAAGTGGTCGAGCGCGTCGAGCACGACGAAACGCTTGTCCGGACACTGCTTCGTCAGGTGGTAGGCCCCGCCCACGCCGGAGATGCCGGCACCGACGATCAGCACGTCGAAGTGCTCGGCCGGGTTGGAATCGCGGGCGGTCGACATCGCGAACGCCTCCTCCGGGTTGGTGGCGGGTGCGTGCAGAGGTCTAGCGCTCACCGCCCCGGGTCGCTCTCCGGTAGCGGAAGTCGCAGTGCGAGGCGCCCTGCATGCAGGTCTGGGTGCGCTCGAGGCGGGCGCCGATGCGGATGGCGCCGGCGAAGTCCGGGCCGCAGAGCAGCGCCGGGCCCAGGTCGCGTGCGCCGAGGCGCTCCATCAGGCGCGCGTACTGGCAGCTCGTCACATCCATGTCGATCCCATCGGCGCGCTGCCCGAGCACCCGGTACTCGAGCGCGCCGCCCTCGGCGAAGCGCGCCATCCCCCTCTCGACGCGCGCGAAGTCGGGCTCCCGCGCGGGCGCGCCCTCCGCGGCCCGTTCGTGGCGGCGGAGGCGCTCCTCGAGGGCGGCCTGCACGACCTCCTTGCCGAGAATCTCCTGGAGATCGCGCACGAGGGGCACGACCGCCTCCATCTGGATCGCGGTGCGTTCGTAGGCGGTGAGGGCGGCCATGTGGACCAGGGTACCGCGGCGCGATCGCGGCGCCTCGCTCAATCGCCCCGCTCGCGCTCGACGAGCGCCTCGCGGATCGCCTCGAGCAGCGCGTTGCGCTCGGCGTCCTGGAGGGGGACCTCGCCGGCGAGTTGCGGGCGCTGGGCGTCGAGCGCGCGCAGCCGCGCCAGGGGGAGGACGTCGCGATGTGTCTCCCGCGTCTCGCGGGCGCAGTCGATGGGGTCGTAGCGAGGGTGGACGCAGGAGCGCGGCACGTCGCCGCGGCCAGCCTCGGGGACGAGCAACGCGGCCCCCGCGAGCAGCGGGCCGCACAGCCATGCGCTCCGGTGCATCGGACCTCCTCCGCCTCTCCGCGGGACCCGCGCGTGGGCCCTCCCGGGTGAGTGGGCGGCGGAGGCGGGGAGGTGTCAGGGCGCGGGCGCTTCCTCGCCCGCAGCGGGCTCCGCCTGCGGCGGTTCCCCCGCCGGGGCCTCTGCGGGTGCCGCGGGCGGCGGCGGGTCGTCGGGCTGGAGCTCGAAGCTGCGTTCGAGGGCGCGCCGCCGCTCCTCGAGCTGGGGCTCCATCGCCGGTACCCAGCGCGTCTTCTCGCGCGCGGCGTGCGTGCGACCCGGCTCCATGACGTGGGCGGTGAGGAGCACCACCGTCTCGGCGCGCAGCCCGAAGCGCTCGTTGCGCCGCACCAGCCAGTCGAGGATGGGAATGTCCTTCACGAAGGGCAGGCCCCGCTCGCCCTGGGTGGTCCGGTCCTTGATGAGACCTCCGATGAAGATCGTCTGCCCGTCCTCCGCGATCAGCCGGGTCGTGACCTCCGTGGTGGTCTGGTTGGGCAGGCCGTCCTCGATGATGCCCGTGCTCACCTCGGGGTGGACCTTCAGCATGATGCGTCCCGCGCGGTCCACCGACGCGGTGATGCGGAGGATCACGCCCGACTCGAGGAACTCGACGCTCTCGCTGGTCACCTCGTTGATGGTGGTGACCACCCGGAAGCCCAGCCGGTCGCCGATCACGACCTCCGCCTCCTCGTCCTCGAGCGTGAGCAGGGTCGGCGTCGAGAGCGTCCGCACGCGACCGTCCTCGGCGAGCGCCGTGAGCAGCAGGGCCATGTCGCCGTCGATGAAGTCGAAGAAGAAGCTGGGCGGCGCGGCGGTGGCCAGGCCGGCCACGCCGATGTCGGCGGTCCCGTCGAAGAGCTCGAAGGTGCGGACCCAGTCGATGCCGTAGGTCTCCTCGTCCTCGAGGCTGATCTCGAGGATCTTGGCCTCGATCAGGATCTGGCGGGGCTCCTCGTCGAGCTCGCCGAGCACGTGCTCGATGCGTTCGACGAAGTCCGGCAGGTCCTCGACGACGACGAGGCGCCGGCTCGGCATCACGGTGAGCTCGCCGTAGCGTGAGAGGTGCTTCTCCAGGATCTTGGAGACCACCTCGGGGTCGGAGTAATGGACCTGGAGCGTGCGGATCACGGTGTTGCCGTTGGCGGAGTGCTTGCCGACGAGGTCCGGCTCCAGGATCACGTAGCCACGACCGCGACGCTCGGCGACGTAGCCGGCGGCCTCGGCCACGGCGCGGATCGCCCGGTCGACGCTCTCCTCGAAGACGTTGACGGAGACCTCGCCCTCGACGTCCTTGCCGACGACGACGTTCACCTGCTCTTCCCGGGCGAGCATCTCGAAGACCTCGACCACGGGAGCGTTGCGCACCACGAGTGTGATGGGCCGACCCTTCCCGCCGCGGTAGTCCACCGACTCCGCGCCCGCGGGTCCGCCGAGGCCCATTCCCAGGATTGCGGCGAGGGCGAGCGCCAGCGCTCGTCGATTCATCTCGCCACCTCGCCGTCGACGTCGAGGACGACGAGCTGGCCGCCCCGCTCGAAGGTCGCCTGGAACGGGCCGACCTCGACGAGCCGCCAGCCCTCGGCCTCCTGGCCGATGCGGAGCACGATGCCGCCCAGGTTCGCGAGCGAGCCCTCGCCCGAGACGAGCGTGCCACGGAGCACGGGCACGAACGCGCCCGCCGGGTCGGCTGCCGTGCCCTCGCCCAGCTCGGGCGGAGCGAAGGGATCGAAGCGGAGCTCGGGCAACGGCGCCGGCGGCGGCTCGGCCGCAATCGGCGCCGCGAACGCGACGCCGAGCGCGAGCAGCGACACGGCGAGCCCGGTGAGGCGGAGGGCGCTCATCCCTGCTTCTCCGCCGGGCGATAGGCCACGAGCCGCAGCCCGAGCTTCACCCGCGGCGTGCCCGGGTCGGGCTCGAGCGAGAACTGCTTCACCACCATGGGGCGGAGCTCCGACTCGACGTCGGCGAGCCAGGCGTAGAGGCTCCGGTAGGGCCCCGCGACGTCCACGTCGTAGGGCAGCTCCTCGAACATCAGCACCGGGCTCGGCTGGCCCGGCTTCACGCCAACGAGCTCGATCGCCCGCTGCTCGGCGAGGCGATGCAGCGAGTCCACCACGTGCGCCTCGATCTGGCGCTGGGGGACGCGCCCCGTGGTGCCGTAGAGCTGATCTCGCAGGCTCTCGAGCTCTTGCTCCAGGGACGTGATGGCGGCCGTGTCGCCGTCGGGGTCGGCCTGCATGCCTCCGACGGTCGCCTCGTGCTTCTCGACGAGCGCCTGGTAGCGACCGACGGCGGGCTTCAGCAGGTAGAGCCAGCTCGAGAGGCCGAGCATCACGACGAGGGCCGCGCCCACGGCGAGCAGCGCCTCGGGCCGCACCTGGCGGCGGAGCTCTTCGAGCTGGCGCATCACGAGCCGTGACTCCGCACGACCACCGCGAGGTCGAAGTCGACGACCTGGCGGCTCGTGTACTGGCGGGCCTGGGTGTTCAGGATGCGGACGTCCAGGATCTCGGGCTGCTCCACCAGCCGGCGCACGAAGCCGGCGAGCGCGGCGTGGTGGAGCGCCCGGCCGCGCATCTCCATGTGCGTGTCGAGCCGCCAGGCGCGGGGACGCTCGTCCTCCGCGCTCGCGGGCACGACCACGAAGTAGCCGGCGTGCTCGGTCTCGGGCTGCTTCTCGACCAGCTCGCCGGCCCGCCGGAAGTCCCACTCGAGGAGCCAGAGATCCGGGCCGAAGGCGCGATCCACGGCCAGCAGCATCTGCCGCGCGGGCGCACCGCCGCGCAGTCCCTCGAGGACGCCGAGCCGAGAGCCGAGCTCCTCGCGTTGCGAGCGGAGCGTCGCGAGCCGCGCCCGGCGGTCGAGCGAGAGCGCCTCGGCGGCGCGCAGCTGCTCGACCGCCTGCTCCTGGCTGCGGATGCCGACGGCCAACGCCACGCGGGAGTCCGAGGCCACGCCCACGATCAGCAGCGCCGAGAGCCCGAGGCGGATGAGCCAGCGTTGCAGCTGGAGCAGCTGGCGGTAGTCCGCGGGAATCAGGTCGAGATCATGCATCCTGGATCATCCCCCGCAGCGCGAGGCCGGCGGCCACGGCGAGCTCGTCGCCGGCGCGGCCGGGGGGCCGGCCGGGGGCGGGCTCGAAGAGCGCGAGCGGCTCCACCGGACGGACGGGGAGCTCGAGCAGCTGCGCCAGCAGCTCGGCCACGGCCGGCCAGCGGCGCGGCACCCCGAGCAGGCGGACGCAGTGGATCGGCGCACCGTGCGTCTGGGAGGCGGCGTAGATCACCGCCTGGTTCACCTGCTCGGCCAGCCCGTAGAGCGTGGGCTTCAGGACCTCACGGAGCGTGCCGCCGACCTCGGAGCTGTGGCTCGCACCCTCGAGCAGATGCGCGGCTTCGTCCTCGTCGAGCGAGAGCGCCTTGCCCACGGCCTCGATCACATCGTGGGCGCCGAGGTCGACCTCGCGATGGAGGACGAAGCGCCGGCCCCAGAGCACCAGCAGCTCGCTGCGCCCGGTCTGGCAGTGGAACGCCAGGGCATTCTCGTCCGGGTCGTCTCGGGTGGCGCGGCCGATCAGGCGCCGGACCGCGCCGGGCGCGATCTCGAGCGCGTCGACCTGGAGGCCGCAGGCGCGGAGGCTCTCGAGGCGCTCGATCACGGTCTCGCGGCGCGCAACGGCCACGAGTGCCGACTTCTCGCCGTGCTTCTCGCCGCTCGTGCGCATGGTCGAGTAGTCGATCACGAGCTCCGCGACCGGCTCGCGCACGCGTTCGGAGACGAGCGAGACGATCGCCTGGTCGTCCGTGTCGCCGCGGCTCTGGTAGTTCAGCACCATCAGCTTCACGTCGCTCGGGGCGAGTGTGGTGATCACGCGGCGACCCCGGAGACCTGCGCTGCCGAGCGCGCTCCGCAGGAAGCGACGCAGGGCCGGCGTCGACTCCCGCACCGCGGGGTCCCCGTCCGGCCAGCCGGCGCGGAGCGAGGCCACCAGGGCGAGCTCGGCGCCACGCTGCTCGAGCTGCACGGCGCGCAGTCCCTCGGGAACCAGCTCGAGCCCGATCGGTCCGAGTCCGGTGGGTCGCACGCGTCGCAGCAGCCTCGTGAACGTGCTCACGACGTGCTCTCGCTGCCGCGCGTCGAAGCTCCGTGCATCTCCGCGCGCACGACGCGCACCTCGCCGGGGCCGCGCTGCGGCGCGGCCTTCGCGCGGTAGAGCGCCGCGTCCGCGCGCCGGTAGGCGTGATCGAGCGTGAGGGGCGCGGAGGGCGCGAGGGTCGCCAGACCGATGCTGATGCCGAGCGGCGGGATGGCGCCCCCGCCCTCGGTCTCGACGAGGCGACGTGTCGCCACCGCAGCGTCCGCGAGCGTCTCCTCGGGGGTTTCGTCCGTGAAGAGCAGGATGAACTCGTCGCCGCCGACGCGCGCCACGTGGCCGTGCTCGCCGAGCGTCGCGCCGAAGCCGCGCGCGATCCAGCACAGCATCTGGTCACCCGCTGCGTGGCCGTAGCCGTCGTTCAGCTCCTTGAAGTCGTCGAGGTCGACGATCGCGAGGTGCAGCGGCTCTTCGCACTTGCGCGCACGCTCGGCGCTCGCGTGGAACTCGAGTTCGAGGAAGCGCCGGTTCCAGGCGCCCGTGAGCGGGTCCTGGAGGCTCTGCCGCTCGGCCTTGCGCTGTGCGCACTCGAGCTCGTAGCGCGCCACGATGTCGTCCTTGCGGACGCGGGCCGCACGGCCGACCAGGGTGATGGCGACGGCGCCCGCCACGAGCATGAAGGCCTGGAGCGCCCAGAGCGCTTCCGCCGAGAAGCGCGAGGCGGTGCCCCAGGTCGACGCGGAGAACATCCCGAACACGAGCGCGGTCACGAGCAGCGCCTCGCGCAGGCCCCACGGCACCATCGGGATCGCCATGAACAGCAGCGCCGCCGTGCTGAAGAGCGCGGAGTCGATGGTGCCGGCCCGGTGCGCCGCGAGCAGGCCCCCGGTGCCCGTGATGGTGAGCAGGGTGAGGCCCAGCAGGTGGAGGGTCTTCACCTCCTTCACCCCGCGCGCCGCCAGGAAGACGTGGGTGCAGAGCAGAGAGAGGGCGCCCGCGGTGTAGACGTGGTAGCGGGTGAAGCCGAGCCGGTCGTGGAGGACGAGGCTCGTGAGCAGCATCAGCAGCAGCACCAGGCTCATGGTGCGGACGCCGTCGCGCGTCTCGTCCACCATCAGCCGCTCCGCGTAGGCGGCGTGCGCCGGCGACGCGAAGCGCGTCGTCGACCAGATCTCCGCCAGCCGGCTCAGCCGCCACACGCGTGCACCCCTCCCCGAGGCAAGTCTTCGCCCTGCCTGGGTTTCATCGGGAGCCCCGGCGACGCGCTTGAGGTGAGGCGAGTCGGGTGAAAACCCCCTATGAGGCCGAACCCCATCGTCACGGCTCCGTGTAGTCGATCACGAGCTGCGGATGCCAGCCGGCGCTGTCGTGCTCTCGGCTGGCCAGCTCGACCCAGCGGTTCTTCTGGCTGGCCGAGTAGACCAGGATCAGCCCGTGGTTCGGCGTCACGCCGTCGCGCCACTCGTGGATCAGGCTGCTCGGGATCGCCCACTCGCTCCAGGCGGGGCTCATCGGCACCGTGACGGTCGCGAGCGGGGTGGCCGCGTAGCTGCCGCCGCCCGTGGAGGCCCAGGTCGAGGTCGCCTCGTCCCACGGCGCGGTCACCCGGTGCACCGCGACGTCGATGCCGCTGCCGGAGCCGAAGCTGTGGGCGCCGTACAGGCGGAGCTTGGCGTTCGTGACGGTCGCGCTGGCGGGCAGGCCCGAGACGTCGAAGCGCGCGAGCGGCCGCCGCTGCTTCGAGCCGGCGTCCTTGCCGACGTGGAGCCGGGTGGCCGAGCCGTTCGCGACGTCCGGGGCGCTCTGGTTGAGCCAGGTGTCTCCGACCGGGTTCAGCGTGAGCGTGCCACCGCCGGGCACCACGACCGGGTCCTGGTCGATCTGGACCTGGTCGAAGTAGAAGAGGTCCGGGGCGCCCCCGGTCGTGGAGAGCCCCGAGGCCGTGATCGCGATCGCCGTGGTGGCGGTCGCCCAGGCGCTGATGTCGTACGCCGCCTGCTCGTAGCCCAGATCCGAGCCGGGCCCCTGGATGCGATCGAGCTCCGTCCAGTTGATGCCCCCGTTCGGAGACACCGAGATCACGATCTCGTCCCCGCTGTCGAGATCCTGGCGGCGGTAGGCGAAGCGAAGCGCCGCGCTCGTGAAGCCGCTGAGATCGGCCCAGCGCTGCAGGCCGTTCTGATCGCCGGTGATCTCGAAGCGCTTCTCGCCGAGATCCGTCGTGACCTGTACGGCTCCCGTACACGGGTTGCCGGTGTCGCCGAGCTCGAGCCAGGCCGTGGGGCTCCAGTCGAGCGAGCCATGGCTGCCGCGGTAGTCGACATTCGGATCGCAGGTCTCGGTGCTGACCTCGTCGAGGTAGTAGTCGCCGCTCGGGCCCGTCGTGCAGGCCGCGCCGCAGTCGCACGACCAGGTGACGGTGAGCTTCGGGCGCTGCAGCGGGTTCGCGGTGGCGTCGCTGCTCGTGAAGTCCGCGTGGTTGAGGGTCGAGGTGCCGACCAGGACGACCCCCTCGTTGCCCCCGTTCGCCCGCCAGTCGTTCACGAGGGCGGTCACGTCCCAGCTGACGGGCCCGAGCAGGACCGGATCGATGGCGGCGCTGGCCACCGCCGTGGGGTCGAAGTCGGCGCCCGGCGTGCTCCACGGATCGCCCGCGTCCGCCAGGTCCCAGCTCGCGCCGCTCTCCGTCCAGGAGCGCAGCAGCTTGTGGACGAAGACCGTGTCCGCGGTGCCGGAGCCGATGCCCTCGAGGTTCAGCTCCAGCACGGCCGAGGAGACGGTGGCCGCCGGAGGAATCTCGCCCAGGTCGAAGCGCAGCAGGGCCCGGTCCTTCGAGTTCGTCTTCTCGCTGACGCGCATCTCCGCCGCGCCGCCGAAGTTGCCGCCCGGCACGCCGTCGTCGAGGTAGGTGTCCTTGCCGTCCGTCGGCCCGGGCTGGATCGTCGTGGTCGTCGCGCTGCCGCCGACGCCGCACTCGCAGGCCGTGGTCACGGTGAGGCGCGGCTGGAGGCCGGCCCCCGCGTTCTCGCGGCTCGCGAAGGTCACGCGTCCGGCGTCGCCGACGGGCGTCAGCAGCAGCCCGTGGTTGGGCGCGCCGCCGGAGAGCCAGGCGGCGACGAGCGGTGTCACGTCCCAGCCCATCCAGGCGCCCGCAGCGGGAGGCGCCTCGGCGACGGCGACGCTGGCGAGCTCCGCGTCCCCTCCTGGCGTGGTCCAGGCCGTGGTCGCGTCGAAGGTGTTCCAGGTCGCCCCGTCCGGCGGACCGGTCGCGGTCTTGGTGCCCTCGACCCAGTCGCGGGTCACGCGCCGCGCGGCGATTCGGCGCTCGCTGGCGGCCCCCTGCACGTCGAGCACCCAGAGCTCGAGCCAGGCGGTCAGCACCGTGGCGCTCGTCGGCAGCGTCGACAGGTCGAAGCCGAGCAGCGAGTGGACCTTCGGGTAGCTCGGCGGCGATGCCACCACGAAGACGGCGGAGCCGCCGATGTTGGAGTCGGCGAAGCTCACGTCGAGGGCCGCGTCGCGTCCGATCGTGGGGTCGAGCTGGAGCGGCACCGCGGTGCGGCTGCCGTAGACCGGCACGCGGCTGCGCGTGAGCGTCTGCAGCGCGCCGCTCGCGAGCGTGGCGGTCGCCTGGATCGTGACCGGCGAGCCGGAGGCCGGCGTGACGCTGGTGGTGTAGGCATGGTCCCCGAACGGGGTCGAGGGGAGCGCCGCATAGCCGACGCAGCTCGCGTTCTGGACCTGGCGGAGCTGGTGGGTCAGGCCGGCCTCGGCCACGTAGCGCGCCTCCGCCGCGGCCCGCTCGCCACCGGCGACGCTCACGTCGAGGCCGACCTCGCGGCTCATCCAGTAGGCAACGGCACCGAGCGTGGCGAGCAGCAGCGCCACGGGCAGCAGCAGGAAGCCGGCACGGGCCCGCGCGTTCGCGCTCATCGGCCGCCCCCGACCCGCACGCGGCTCTCGAGCTCGACCACGTGGCCGCGGGCGCTGGTGAGCTCGAGCGTGAGCGCCACCACGACCGCGTCCGCCTGGCTCGGCACGAGGCGCTCGACCCGGAAGCGCGTGACGGAGCTCGCGAGGTCGCGCTCGGCGTAGTCCGTCCCCGAGGTCGGATGCGGATTCGGGAGCCGCTCGCGGAGCGTGGACCCGCTCAGGAAGTAGACGACCGGGTCCCAGCGGTCCTCGTCGATGAGACCGTCCTCGTCGTCGTCCGGAGGCTGCGTCTCGTCGACCAGGCCGTCGAGGTCGTCGTCCTGCGTCGCGACGCCGGCCTTGGCGTCGTCGTTCATGTCGCCGCTCGGGTCCTCGTCGACGGCGCCGTCACCGTCGTCGTCGCGCCCGTTGATCGGGTCCTCGTTGAAGAGGCCGTCCTCGTCGTCGTCGCTGGGCTTTCCCCCGGCGTCGGTGCCGCCCTCGTCCACCTGGCCGTCCCCGTCGTCGTCGATCCCGACCAGTCCATTGGCGCCGTCCTCCGTCGCGTCCTTGGCCACGTCCTCGTCGATGCGCTCGGGCTCGCCGGGGTCCCAGACCCCGTCGTTGTCGAGGTCCAGGAAGTCGCGGTCCGAGTTCGCGTCCGAGATGCCGTCGCGGTCCCGGTCGAGCGTCGGGTCCATGAGAACGGCGAGCACCCCCGGCTCCCGAACGGCCTCGTCCCAGGCCGTGGCCGGATTGTCGGCGCGCGGGACCAGCAGCCCGGGCGAGCGGCGCACGGCCCACTCCATGCGCTCCATCGCGAGGCGGGCCTCGCGCACGACGTCGTTGCGGTCCCGGGTCTCGGCCTCGCTCTCGAGCGCCTGGCCCACGACGCCGCCGAGCGCGGCCACCACGAGCGCCGCGATCGCCAGCGCGAGGAGCGTCTCGAGCAGCGTGAAGCCGCGCCTCACGGCGTCACCAGGGTCTCGAGGCCGACGGCCGTCCCCTCGATCTCGACGCGTACCCAGAGCAGGTCCGGCTCCGGGTTCGAGAAGGGATCGTTGTCGTCGTCGTCCGCGTCGTAGAGGCGGAGGTAGACCAGCCGGCGCTCGGGCGTGCCGACCGGGTCGGAGTACGCGGTGGGCGTGCCGGCCGTGGGCGTGGCCGCGGCCGCCAGCGCCGAGAAGGGCTCGGCGAGCACCTCCTCGAGGAGACCCGAGGCGTGGTGCCGCTGCGCCACCACGCGCTCGTGGACGGCGGCGCCGAGGATGCCGTGCCGGAGCGCCTCCACGGCGGGCACCAGCGCGATCGCGAGCACCACGGTCGCCACGAGCACCTCGAGGTAGGAGAAGCCCGCGCTGCGCGGCCGGCCGCTCACGGGAGCGTCACCCGGCCCGTCGCCGGCGCGAGCACCACCGAGCGGGTGAGGCCGTCGCGCTGGAGGTCGACGTGGCCCGTCGTGAGCTCCTGGAGGGTGACCGGTGAGACGGGGGCGCCCGTCGTGTCGAACGCCACGGACTCGAGCGAGCCCGCGGACCCGGAGAACGCGAAGCTCGAGAGCGTCACGCTGGCGCCGCCGGCGTGCGGCAGCGCGTCGAGCACGACGTCGTAGAGCCGCTTGTCGACCGCGTGGCGGACGTCGAATAGCTCGGTCGGCGGGGAGGCCGCGGTGTCGAGGCGGTAGACGCGAAGCCGCGAGTCCGCCGCCGTGACGCGCACGCCGTGGGGCTGCCCGGTGCGCGCCGCCTCGCTGCGCGCGAAGCGGAGGGCGGCCGCGACCTCGCCCGCGGCGAGCCCGAGTGCCCGCTGGGGCGGCTCCCGCCCCGGCCCGAGCGCGACGATCGCCGCGACCACCGTGAGGACGACGGCCACCACGAGCAGCTCGAGGAGCGTGAAGCCGCGCGTGCGCATGAACGCGCCGATGCGAGCGCCGGGGGAGGCGGGCTGCCCCCGCGTCGCTAGCGGGTCTCGTGGGCGGCGGTGTTCGCGATGAACTGGCCCGTCACGTTGTCGAACTTCCAGCCGCCCGGATCGCCGGCCGAAGCCGTCATGCCGAGCGTCCCGGCCGTCACGATCTCGATCGCGTTGCTGTTGCTGATCGGCTCCGTCGGGATCTCGTTCTTCCGCAGGTAGGGGCCGAAGGTGTGGGTGACGTCCTTGCTGTTCTGGGCGTTGCCGTCGGCGTCGGTGTAGAGCGCGAGCTGGTTGAGGAACGCCGCGGAGGTGCCCGCCGCGTTGCTGCCGTCACCGAGCGCGCTCGGGTACTCGCCGTGCTGCTGGTAGTAGAGGTCCAGCGACGAGCGCATGTTCGAGAGCGTCGTGTCGAGCGCGGCGAGCTTGGCGTCGTCCGTGGAGGACGCGAACTGCGGCACGACGATGGCCGCGAGGATCGCGAGCACGATCACCACGATCAGCAGCTCGACGAGCGTGAAGCCGCGATGCTTGCGGCGGACCGTTGTTCGCAGATGCATTGTTTCACCTCTCCAGACGGAAGCACCCGTGCAACTGTCTATCGGCCGGCGCCGATCGGACTTTATGGGTGGGAACCCGGATCCTTTCGCCCCCGGGGGGCTCAATGGACGGCGCGGGAGAGCTTGAAGATCGGCAGCAGCAGCGAGCTCACGATGATCCCCACGGCGACGCCCATCACGAGCAGCATCACCGGCTCGACGAGCTTGGTGGCCGCCTGGAGCCGCTTCCGCCACTCCCGCTCGTAGAAGCCCGCCACCCGCTCCATCACCCGTGCGAGGCTCCCGGTCTCCTCCCCCGTCGCGATCATCTGGCCGACCAGCGGCGGCAGGAACGTGGCCTCGCGAAAGCCCACGGCGATGCCCCGGCCCTCCTGGACGCCTTGCCCGAGCGCGTCGACGAAGCGCCGGAAGCGCGGGCTCCCGACGGCACTGCGGCAGGCGCGGAGCGCGTCCACCAGCGGCACACCGTTCGCGAGGGAGAGCGAGACCACCTGGAGGAACTGCACCAGCGCGAGCTCCGAGACGAACTCGCGCACCAGGGGGGTGCGGTAGGCGAGCGCGTCCAGCGCCTCGACGCCGGCGGCGCTGCGCGCCCAGCGCCAGGCGAGCAGGCCGCCGCCCACCATGGCGCCGAGCAGCACCGGCCCATAGTGGCGGAGCAGGTCGCTCGCGGCGAGCAGGAAGACGGTGGTGATCGGCAGCTCGTCGCGGATCATCTCGAACAGCTCGCCGAACTTCGGGAACACGACCACCAGCACGAAGACCACCACGGCGACCGAGAACACGACCAGGAAGGCGGGATACGTGAGCGCACCGACGAGCGTGCCACGCAGCTCCCGGCTCTTCTCCTCCATCTCGAGCAGACGGTTCAGCACCTCGGGCAGGAAGCCGCCCTTCTCGGCGGCGGCGACCAGCGCCACGTAGGTCTCCGGAAACGCCTCGGGCTGCCTGCGCAGCGCCTCGGAGAAGCTGAGTCCGCCCGAGACGTCGCGCTCGAGGCTCTCCACCACGCCGCGCAGCGCCGGGCTCGCCGACTGGCGGCGCAGCGCCTCGAGGCTCGCGTGGAGCGCGTTCCCGGTGTCGAGGAGCAGCGCCAGGCGCTCCGTCAGGAACATGCGGTCCTGGCTCGAGAACGCGCCCCCTTGCGGGAGCCAGCGCTCGAGGCCCGCCTTCGCGCCCTCGGCGGCGCCTGCCGCGGGCGCGGCGCGCCCCGCGCTCGGCGCCCCGACCGTCTGGAGCTCGATCGGCATGGCTAGCTGTTCACCACCCGCAGCACCTCCTCGAAGGTGGTCTCGCCCGCGAGCGCCCGGTCGACGCCGTCCCGGAACAGGGTCCGGATGCCGGTGCTCCGCACGTGCTGCTCGAGGTCGTCGCGCGCCGGGTTCGAGACGATCAGCCGCTGCAGCGCCGGGTCGCACTCGATGAGCTCGTGGATCGCGAGGCGGCCCTTGTAGCCGGAGTCGTAGCAGGCGGGGCAACCGCGACCGCGGCTGAGCCGCTGCTGCCCCGTCACCTCGACGCCGTACTGCGCGAGCGAGTCCGCCGGCACCACGTGGCTCGTGCGGCACTCGCTGCAGACGGTCCGGATCAAGCGCTGCGCGATCACGGCCGAGAGCGCCGAAGACAGCAGGAAGGGCTCGACCCCCATGTCGAGCATGCGGGTCACTGCGCCGATTCCGTCGTTGGTGTGGAGCGTCGAGAGGACGAGGTGGCCGGTGAGCGCGGCCTGCACCGCGATCTCGGCGGTCTCGCGCTCGCGGATCTCGCCCACCATGATCACGTCCGGGTCCTGCCGCAGCACGTGCTTCAGCACGCGCGAGAAGGTGAGGCCGATGTTCTCCCGCACGTTGTTCTGGGTGATGCCGTCGACCTGGTACTCGACCGGGTCCTCGATCGTGATCACGTTGCGCTCGTCGCTGTTCAGCTCGTCGAGCGCGGCGTAGAGCGTGGTCGTCTTGCCGCTCCCGGTGGGGCCGGTGACCATGATGAGGCCGTAGCTCCGCTTGAGCAGCCGGCGGAAACGCTCCAGGTTGGATTCGTGCAGACCGAGCTTGTCGACCTCGAGGATCGACTGGCTCTTGTCGAGCACGCGGAGCACCACCTTCTCGCCGAAGATGCCCGGGAGCGAGCTGAAGCGGAGGTCGACGGCCCGGCCCCCGGTCATCACCTGGATCCGGCCGTCCTGGGGGAGGCGCCGCTCCGCGATGTCGAGATTCGCCATCACCTTGAGGCGCGAGACCAGCGCCGGATGGACCTCGAGCGGCGGTGTCATCACCGCGTAGAGGACCCCGTCCACCCGGAGCCGCACGCGACAGCGACGCCGCATCGGCTCGATGTGGATGTCGCTCGCCTTGTCGCGCACGGCGCGCTGGATCAGCCCGTTGATCAGGTTGATCACCGGGCTGCCGTCGGCCATGCGGTCGATGGCCTGGTCGTCGGCGGAGACCGTCTCGACCAGCTCGAGGTCCGTCTCGAGGTCCCCGATGTACTCGGCGAGGTCCGCGCCCTCGGCGGCGGCCTCACCGATGCTCTTCAGGATGTCGTCGGTGCAGGCGAGCACGGGCTTCACGCGCAGGCCGGTCAGGTCCTCGACCGTCTCCATGCTCGGGAGCGACTGCGGATCGGGCGTGGCCAGGAACAGCTCTCCACGGACGCGGAACAGCGGCAGCACCTTGAGGCGTTGCGCCACGTCGGCATCGAGGAGCCGGGCGACCCCGGGGTCGTAGAGACCGGAGCGCAGGGTCACGAAGGGCAGACCCAGCTGGTCGCTCAGCGCCGAAAGCAGCTCGGCCTCGGGCAGCCAGCCCTTGCCGAGCATGATCGAGGCCATGCGCTGCCCGGTCTGCGCCTGGAGCTGGAGCGCCTCCTCCACCTGCTCGGCCGTCACGTGGCCGCGCTCGACCAGGATCTCGCCGATCCGGCGCTCGCGTCGGCCGCGTCGGGCCTGCCCGTCCGTCGGGGCGGCGCTCACGTCCTCGGCGCTGCCCAGGATGGAGACCTGGTCCGCGACGCCCGTCAGCTCGAGCACCGCGCGGACGGTGCCGCCGAGGTTCGCGACGGCGAGGGAGCCCCCGGCGCGCGCCAGGGCATCCTGGCCGTCGAGGATCACCTCGAGCGCCCCACTCGCCATCACGGGGACGGCGGCGAGGTCGAGGAGCACCTGGCGCTCGCGCTGCGCCACGCAGTCGCCGAGGGCCGCGCGCAGGATCTCGATGCGCGCGGCCTCGTTCAGCGGACCGTCCGGTGCGAGCAGCGTGTTGCTGCCGACCCTCGAGCGCGTGACCTCCGGCATCCCTGGCCCCGCGGACGTCAGAAGCCGGCGGGACGCGCCAGCTGCTCCAGCCAGTCGCGTTCCGCGGCGCAGAGCCGATCGAAGGCTTCGACCACGTCCGGATCCAGCTGGCTCCCGGACGCATCGCGAATTCGCGTCAGCGCCTCCTCGTGGTCGCGGGCCGGCCGGTAGGCTCGGGAGCTCGTGATGGCGTCGTAGGTGTCGGCGACTGCGATCACGCGGGCCAGGTACGGGATGTGCTCGCCCGCGAGCCCGTGGGGGTAGCCGGTGCCGTCGAACTTCTCCTGGTGGTAGCGGGCCCCGTGCAGCGCCCCGGGGCGCAGGTACTCGATGTGGCGGATGATCTCGTAGCTCCGCTCCGGGTGCTCCTTGATGAAGACGTACTCGTCCTCCGTGAGGCGAAGCGGCTTGGTGAGGATCGCATCGGGCACGCCGATCTTGCCGACGTCGTGGAGCAGCGCGCCCCAGGAGATGTCCTCGACCTCCGCCCCGCTCAGCTCGAGACACTGGCCGAGCCGAACGCTCAGCTGCTGAACGCGCTCGGAATGACCGCGCGTGTAGGGGTCCTTGGCCTCGACGGCCGCGATCATGGCACCAGCCAGCTGCTCGCCGAAGCGCTGCAGCCGTTCGACCATGGCGTGGTGCCGCAGCACCAGGCCGGCCTGGCTCACGATCGCCGCGGCGAGGTTCCGATCGCTGACCGAGAAGGGCTGTCGGCTCGGACGCCGAAGCAGCATGAGTACGCCTTCCACGGTCTTCTCGTGCACCATCGGCTGGGCGAGGACCCGGAACGGCATGTCGCAGAACAGGTGGCTGCGGAGCGCGCGATCGCGCTCGTCGTTGTTCAGGATGACGGAACCCTTCCGCGTGGAGACGAAGCGGGCGAGGTTGCTGCGCAGCTGCGTCAGTACGAGATCGAGGTTCTCGATCGCCACGTCGGGCTGCCGATGCACGATGCTGCGCCCGTCGGCCATCTGCAGCACGGCCATCTCCACGAACATCGAGTCCGCAAAGTCCCGGAGCACCAGCCGGATGCCCTCGCTCGCCGCGTCGGCCCGCAGGTGACGCGCGAACGAGTAGACCAGGTTCAGCTCCTCGTGGCGGTCGGCGAGCTCGTCCGCCAGCGTCACGACCTCGAGCAGCGAGGTCGCGTCCTCGCCGAGGCGGCGCGCCGCCTCCACGAGCGCCTCACGGCAGCGTTCGAGGCCCGCGGCCTCGGGGACGAGTCCGGCCAGCCAGCCGAGCCGACCAGCGTCCGGCACCTCGACCGGCGTCGTGACCAGCGCTCCGCCCGCTTCGAGCTCCAACACGGCGGCCGGGGCGCTCTCCGCGGCGAAGGCATCGGCCGCCCGCTCCTCGAGCAGGCCACCGATGCCGGTTCGCGCGCAGCCGTCGCTGGTCCACACCGAGACCCCGGCGTCGTCACAGAGCGCCAGCGGCAGCTCCGCGCCCGCCGCGAGCCGTACCAGGTTCCCGTAGCGACCCGGATCCAGACGTTTGAGCGGGCTCTCCCTCACGCGTGCGCCTCGACCGCGCCGAGCCGCTCGGCGATCCGCCCGATCAGGCGGCGCACGCTGAGCGGCTTCTCCAGCACCTCGAGGTTCGGGACCGCTTCCGCCCAGGAGGCGGAGTCCCGTAGCGGCTGAGAGCTCATCAGGAACAGCAAGGGGCGCTCCGGGCCGCTCTCGGCACGGACCTGCTCGCACAGCCCACGCCCGTCGAGGACCGGCATGGAGAAGTCCGTCACGACGACGTCGAACGCGCCCGAGCGAAACTTCTCGAGGCCCTCGGCGCCGTTCGTCGCGGTCTCGACACCATGACCCGCCCGCTCGAGCTGGAGCACGAGGATGCGGCGCGTGTGCGGCTCGTCGTCCACCACCAGGATCGATGCCATCAGACGTCCGCCTCCCCCATCAGCGCCGGGGTCTTCTTGAACACGATCGAGAACTCGGAGCCCTGCCCCGGCGTGCTGCGAACCCGGATCTGACCGCCGTGGAGGTCCACGATCTCCCGCGTGATGGAGAGCCCCAGGCCGTGGCCTGGCCGGGCCTGCACGCCCTCGCTCTCGGACCGGAAGAACTTCTCGAAGAGGCGCTCGAGATCCGCCTCGTCGATGCCGATCCCGGTGTCCACCACCGCGATCGACACCTCCTGGGGCCCGTCCTCGACGCTGAGCGTCACCGAGCCACCCTGGCGGTTGTACTTGATGGCGTTGGTCAGCAGGTTGTTGATCGCGACGCGGAGCAGGTCCTTGTCCACGTGAATGGCGGGCATCTGCGCAGGCACGTCGAGCTGCACGCGCAGGTCGTCGGCCCGCACGCGGGAGACGTTCTCGAGGGCGTCCTTCAGGAAGTCCGGCAGGCGGACCCGCTGGCGCTTCAGGGCGACGACACCCATCTCGATGCGCGCGATGCCGAGCAGCGTGTTGACGAGATTCGAGAGCCGCTCCACCTCGTCGCGGAGCGCATTCCCGGCCTCGATGCGGAACGACTCCGAGGCGCCGTCCTCGCCGAGCAACGCCTCGCTGTACATCGAGAAGACGTTGAGCGGGGTCTTCAGCTCGTGCGCCACGTGGGTCACGAACTCGCCCTGTGCCTTGCGGCCGAGCGCCTCGGGCGTCACGTCGCGGAACAGCACGAGCGTCCCGAGCAACGGCGTGTCCTCGTCCTCGGAGTGGAGCGGCTGCGCGATGATCGAGAGGATCTGCTCGCACTTGGACCCGATCGGCAGCTCGATGCTCCCACCGCGGCGGGCCCGCAGCGGCGTCTGCCCGTAGTAGCGGGTGAGGAAGGCGACCGCGGCCGCGTCCTCGAGCCACTCGTCCGGCCGCCGCCCCTCGATCTCCTTGGCCGACGGACCGAGCAGGGCCTCCACCTTCGTGTTCGCGAAGGTGACGGCGCCCGCCTCGTCGAGCACCAGCGTGGCGAACGGCAGCGACTCGAGGATGGTCTCGAGGCGGGTCTTCTGCCAAGAGAGGACGCGGGACGAGACCAGCAGATCGCTCTGCTCGCTCTGGAGCGAGCGCAGGCGCTCCTCCTGGAGGCTCACGAAGCGCTGGAAGGCCTGCACGAAGTCGGCCAGCTCGCCTGTCACGGGCAGCGCCGGGACCGCCGTTTCCGCCCCGCCCCCGAGCTCGCGCAGGCGGTGGGTCGCCTCGAGGATGGTCTCGATCTGACGCCGCAGGAGGAAGTAGGCGAGCGGCGCCATCAGGAAGATCGGGAGCGCGAGCGTCGCCAGGAACGAAGCCCGCCCCGCGAGCAGGGCATAGCCGGGCTCGTAGAAGCCGACCCGCAGCTGGGCGACGCGATCGCTGCCGTCGAGCACGGGCGCGTAGAACTCGCGGATGCCGGGCCCGCTCGGCATCTCGATCAGGCGCTCGCCGAGCCATGCCGCGGGCGCGGCGGGAATCTCGGCGGTCGGCACGATGAGACCGTCGGCCGCCACCTCCACCAGGCGGCCGCCGTCCAGTCCCGCCACCGCGGCGTACGCGAAGTCCTCGTTGCCTTGTCCCTCGTGGAGCACGTGGAGCACGCCGCGGCCCCCGTCGCTCTGGACGAGGCGCTCGTAGGGCAGCTTCGAGAGGAGCCGGGCCAGGGCGACGCCCTGGGCCCGGGCGCGCACCTGCCGGTCCGTCCGCTCGGCGTGGAGCAACAGGCCCGCGATCGTGCAGATCACGCCGAGGGCGGCGGCGATGAGCAGCAGACCCAGACGCTCGCGGCGGATGTTCTCGAGGGCTCTCATGGGGCTCCGCGGCCGCTCTACGGGCGCGTCCCGCCCGGTCGAACGCCGGTCGGGCAGCGCGCATGCAGGCCGCACTTTTCGCGGTATCGGCGCGCTGGCAACCGGCCTTGACGGGGAGACCCCCCAGCCCGGCCGGCCCGCGGGGAGGCCCGTCATCCCCCAACGGATGGGGGTGGCACGGCAGGGCCACCTCCAGTGCAATCCCCCCGGCGCACTCGAGGAGACACGATGCGATTCAGCGTATGGCCCGCCCCGACCCAGAGCTTCGAGGACGTGCGCGAGATCGCGCGCCACGCCGAGGCCAGCGGCTGGGACGGCCTCTGGCTGGCCGACCACTTCATGCCGGACGCCGCCGACACCAGCGCGCCCTGGCCCGAGGCGTGGACGACGCTCGCCGGGCTCGCGGCCTCGGTGCCGCGGCTCCGCCTCGGAACGCTCGTCACCGGCAACACCTACCGGCACCCCGCCGTGCTCGCCAAGATGGCGGCCACGGTCGACCACATCAGCGGCGGCCGCCTCGTGCTCGGCCTCGGCGCCGGCTGGCAGGAGAACGAGCACCGCCAGTACGGCATCGAGTTCGGCACGATCCGCGAGCGCCTGGCCCGGCTCGAGGAGGCGTGCCAGGTGATCCAGGCGCTCTTCAGCGAGAAGAGCGCGAGCTTCCGGGGCAAGTACTACGAGCTCGCGGAGGCCTCGCTCGAGCCGAAGCCCGTGCAGAAGCCGCTACCGCTCCTGATCGGCGGCGGCGGCGAGAAGGTCACGCTCCGCATCACGGCGCGCTACGCGGACGAGTGGAACGTCTGGGGCGAGGTCGAGACGCTCCGTCACAAGATGAAGGTCCTCGACGGCCACTGCGCCGACGTCGGCCGCGACCCGAAGTCGATCCAACGCTCGGCCGTCGCGCTCCTGTTCCTGTCGGACGACGCCGACTTCGTCACCAAGATGCAGCAGCGCGACATCGGCCGGCCGAAGATCGTCGGTAGCGCCGAGCAGGTGCGCGAGGTGGTCGAGGCCTACCGTGATGCGGGCGTCGACGAGCTGATCGTCCCCGACTTCACGCTCGGCCCGATGCCGCAGAAGAAGGCGACGCTCGACCGCTTCATCGAGGAGGTGGCGGGGCCCGTGCGGGCGGCCGGCCGCTGAAGCGACATCCCGGCACGCCCTCCTTCGGCGGCGCGAAGCTCGACGCCCCGAGCGTCCGCGCCGTCGCGGAGGCCCTGGTGCGCCGCCACGCGGAGGCCGAGCGCTTCCCCGACGCCGAGCCCGGCGCGCTGCTGCGCGCGCAGTGGCTGCGGGACGCCGCCGTGCGCCTCGAGGCTTCCGTGGACGCGCGCCTCGTGCGCCGCGCGCTCGAGCTCGGGCTCGCCTTTCTCGACGACCACGCCGATCGCATCCTGGCGCGGGCCGGCGATGACCGCATCCTGGCCCACGCTCGGCTGCTGGCGCCCGAGGACGTCCGGCCCGGGAAGGATGGCGGGGACGACGCCTTCACCATCGCGCCGCCCGATGGCCCCGAGGGCGCGGCCGACGACGTGGCGCTCGAGCTGGCCGGCCTCTCGACCGCGCTCGTGGCTGCGGACAAGAGCTCACTCGCGGAGCGGCTGGTCTCGCACTACGCGGGCGAGGCCGAGGACTTCTCGCTCTACGGCGTGCTCGGCTTCCACGAGACGGTGGCGGCACTCCGCTCGGGCGTCGAGCGCCTCGCCCGCGCCGAGGCGAACGAACGCACCGCGGCGGTGTCCGCCGTCGAGCGCACGCTCCACGCGCTCGCCGAAGCCCGGCGCCCGCCCGCGGCGCCCGCCGTGATCGCGCTCAGCGGCGCGATCGCGAGCGGCAAGAGCACGCTCGCGCTCGGCCTGGCCGACGCGCTCGGCCTCCCCCGCACCGTCGCCGACCGCATCCGCGACCACCTCGTGCACGGCGTGCCCGGCCGCCCGGTCCACGAGGCCGGCTGGGCGGAGGGCCACGAGCCGGGCTTCGGGCCGAAGGTCTACGCCGAGCTCCTGGCGCGGGGCGAGGCGGTTCTCGGGAGCGGCCGCGGCATCGTGCTCGACGCCGGCTTCCCGACGCCGCGCGAGCGCGCAGCCGCCCGCGCGCTCGCGCGACGCTTCGGCGTTCCCTTCCGCTTCGTCGCGTGCCGCGTCGACCGCGACACCCAGCTCGAGCGCCTCGCCGCGCGCGACGACACGAACGGGAGCCCCGGCGAGTGGCGCCGCCTCGCCGAGGCCTACGCCGAACGCTACGTGGAGCCGGAAGAGCTCCCCGCGCAGGAGCGCATCGAGGTCGACACCACGCGCGGGGAGGAGCGGGCGCTCCGCGACCTGCTCGACGCCCTCGAAGGCTCGGGGCTCCCGTTGGCGCTCTGAGACGCTCGCCGCCTGCCCTCAGCCGCGCCCCGGCGCATGACGAATGCGCCCGAGCGCCGGCAAGAGCGCGAGCGCCGCGAGCGAGACGCCCGCCATGGCGAGGAACGCCGGGCCGTAGTCGAAGCGGCCGGCGAGCTGGCCGGCCGTCCAGGCGGACCAGACGTAGCAGAGGTTCACGGCGCCCATGTAGGCGCTGAACTGGGTGCCGCCGAGCTCGGGGTCGGTGAGGTCCATCAGCAGCGCGTAGCTGGCGCTGGTGACGGCGCCGAACGCGACGTAGGCCAGGGCGAGCGCCGCCACCAGCGCC